>DAOUBO010000056.1:0-3798 GCA_034432695.1 Anaerolineae bacterium
CCCGGAGCGCTTCCTCCACGTGGGCGGCACACGCCGCGCAGGTCATCCCCCCAATGGGAAGGATCACGGTCTCTGTGGGAACCTCGTAGCCGGTCTCCTGAACAGCCTGCACCACGTCGGCCATCCGGACGGAGCGGGGGTCAAAGCGGAAAGTGGCCCGCTCTGTCGCCAGGTTGACGGCCACGTCCTCCACGCCTCCCAGTTCCCGCAGGGCGTGCTCCACGTGGGCCACGCAGGACGCGCAGGTCATCCCCCGAACAGGAATGGAAAGAGTCTGCTTCTCCATAACACTCCAGAATTCCCGGGCAGGGACGGGCAGTCTGCTCCCGTCCCCGCCTCTCTGCGTCCCATCAGCGGCCGTGATGGCCCGAATGGGATTCCCCCTTCTCCATCTCGCGCAGGTACTTCTCGGGGTCCTTTTCAAAGGCCACCTTGCAGCCCGGCGCGCAGAAGTAGTAGGTCTGGCCTTTGTAGACCGTCTTCGCCGGCGCGGTCTGGGGGTCCACCTCCATCTTGCAGACAGGGTCAATAGCCATTTCGCACCTCCTGTAAGTCATCTCGGAGCCCTGGGGCTCCGAATTTCTCTGATCGCTTTTTATTTTACCACACCTGGGTCCAGAAGGGAAGCGCCAAATGGCGGGGGGCATTTCAGTTTTCAGGCAAACTGCCCTGGGGATGGCTCATAGTTGGTGAGATTTCCAATGCCCGCTGCCCCGGTCGTAGCGCAAGATTTATCCTGCCTGTTGCGCAAAATGAATTCTGCGCCGCGAGCCGAAGGCGCGGGGGCGGGCGACCTGAGCCAGGGCGACCTGCTGGTCGCCCCTACAGTTGGCACCGGGGTGCAGGGCAACTGCGAGCAGTTGCCCTACCCTCCACCCTGTCGGGGCGGATGGGGGAGATCGTATCGCTGCTGCCCCGAAAAGGGCCACCCTTCGGCTCTTTTGCGACTTGTGCTTCCTGTGGTATAATCGGGCAAAACGCGGCCGTCTACCCACGCCCCACCGGGGCATCCTGCGGCCCCTTCCGACCCACGCCAATTCGCGTTGATCCGTGACCCACCGATCGGAGGGAGAGAATGGCCCAGAAAATCCTTGTCTGCGTTGCCTGGCCCTATGCGAACAACGACCTCCATCTGGGACACCTGGCGGGCGCCTACCTGCCCGCCGACATCTTCGCCCGTTACCACCGGCTGGCGGGCAACGACGTCCTGATGGTCTCCGGCTCCGACTCCCACGGGACGCCCATCACTGTCGCGGCGGATCGGAAGGGCGTGTCGCCGCGGGAAGTTTTTGAGCACTACCACCAGCGCTTCCTGGAAACCCAGCAACGCATCGGCATCAGTTACGATCTCTTCACCCACACCGACACCGAGAACCACTACCGGGTCGCCCAGGACATCTTCCTGAAACTCCTGGAGAAAGGGTACGTCTACCGCGCCACCCAGCGGCAGTTCTTCTCCGCCACCACGGGCCGCGCCCTCCCCGACCGATATGTGGAAGGCACCTGTCCCTACTGCGGCTACACCGAGGCCCGGGGCGATCAGTGCGACAACTGCGGGCGGCTTCTGGACGCGCTGGAACTGATCAACCCCCGGAGCAAACTGGACGGCACCCCCCCGGTCGTGCGGGATAGCGAGCACTTCTTCCTGGATCTCCCCCGGCTCCAGGACCGCATCGCCGCCTTCCTGGCGGAAGGGAAGGACCACTGGCGGCCCAACGTCCTGAACTTCTCCCGCAACTACGTCGCCGCGGGGCTCCAGGGCCGCCCCATCACGCGCGACATTGAGTGGGGCATCCCCGTCCCCCTGCCCGGCTACGAGGAGAAGCGGCTCTACGTCTGGTTTGAGGCTGTCATCGGCTACCTCTCCGCCAGTATAGAGTGGTCCCAAAACGTCGGCCGCCCCGACGCCTGGAAGGAATGGTGGTACAACCCCGAAGCCCGCACCTACTACTTCATCGGCAAAGACAACATCCCCTTCCACACCATCATCTGGCCCGCGATGCTCATCGGCGTGGAGCGGCTCTACGAGGACGATCCGGGCCGAAGGCTCAACCTCCCCTACGACGTTCCGGCCAACGAGTTCCTGAACCTGGAAGGGGCCAAATTCTCCAAGAGCCACGGGCGGGCCATCTGGCTGCCGGAATACCTGGACCAGCATGACCCGGACCCCCTGCGCTACTACGTTGCCGCCATCCTGCCGGAAACCGCGGACACCAACTTCTCCTGGGCGGAGTTCGTCCGCCGGAACAACGACGAACTCCTGGCGACCTGGGGCAACCTCTGCCACCGGGTGCTGACCTTCGCCTACCGGCACTTTGAGGGCCGTGTCCCTGTCCCCGGCCTGATGGACCGAACCGACGTGGGCCTCCTGGCGAAGATAGACGTGGCCTTCGGGCCCATCGGGCGGCTGCTGGAGGGCTGCCACTTCCGCGCCGCCCTGGCCGAGGTGATGGCCCTGGCCCGCGAGGTGAACCGCTACCTGGAAGAGAAGGGGCCCTGGTTCCAGATCAAAGAGGACCGGACCGCGGCCGGGACGACCATCTACGTCGCCCTGCGCGCCATAGACTCCCTGAAAACCCTCTTCGCCCCCTTCCTCCCCTTCACCTCCGAGGCGCTCCACCAGCACCTGGGATACGAGGGGACGCTCTTCGGCCGACAGTACGTCGCCACGTTCCACGAAGACGGCCGGACCCACGACGCTCTCTGCTACGACCCCTCCGGCGCCGTGGGCCGCTGGAAGCCCAGCGAACTCCCGGCAGGCCAGCCGCTTCGCCCACCCCGCCCTCTCTACGCCAAACTCACGCTGCCGGAAGACGCCGGAACCCCCGCCGCCGACCCGGCCGCCTGAGGGTTTTGCGAACCCTGCCCCCAATCAGACCGTAGCGCAAGATCCATCTTGCGCCGTGAACGCGATGGATTCGCTGCAGGGCAACCCCATCGCCCTGCAACCGCCGGGGTGGGTTTACCGCCCTTTCCTGCCCCAAGCCTGGCCCTCGCAGCCAGGCAAAAAGGGCTGGCGATCCACACATGATACGAAAGGAGCGCGATGAAACGGAAAGTCCTTCTCCTCATCGGCGGCCTGGCCCTGGCCCTGCTGGCCTGCCAGTTGCCCTTCATCGGTACGCCGTCTCCCGGCGGCGAAACCGGCGGGAAGACGAGCGACGTCCTCTTTCAGGACGACTTCAGCAGCCCCAACTCCGGCTGGGAGATCGGAGACTACGACGCCGGGAAGGTAGGCTACGGCAACGGCTACTACTACGTCATTGCCTACGGGAACGGCGATACAATGTGGGGCGTCGCTAATCGGCACTTCACCGACGTGGCGATAGAGGTGGACGCCACCCAGGTCTCCGGCCCCGACAACAACAACACCGACTACGGTGTCATCTGCCGGACGGGAGACCCGGAAAGCGGTATCGGCTACTATCTGCTCATCTCCGGCGACGGCTACTACGGGATCGCGAAAGGAGTGGAAGGCGGGTTTGACTGGCTGGTGGATTTCACCGAATCCCACGCCATCCGCCAGGGGAACACCACCAACCACATCCGCGCGGTCTGTAAAGGCTCCACCCTGCGCCTCTACGTCAACGGGGAACTGCTGGCCGAAGTTCAGGATCCGGCATACACCAGCGGCGACATCGCCCTGACGGCGACCTCCTACGAGGACACCCCGGTAGAGGTCCGCTTTGACAACCTGGTCGTGACTCGCCCGTAGGGCAGCGCTGGTGCGACGCGCCCTGAAGAGCGCGTCGCACCGCCCCCTACCCCAACCGGAGCGGCAGGTCCCGCAGGGGGCGA
>DAOUBO010000057.1:0-4606 GCA_034432695.1 Anaerolineae bacterium
GTCGCCCCTACAGGGCCTTCGCCGACCCCCATCGCGCCTCTGGTGGCCAGAGGGGATGTCCCAACCCGGGTCTGACCTCCAGATCGGCCGCCTTGACGGCCGGGCCAGAATGGATTATAATTTTTGCAGACCCAACCGGCTCGGGGTGTGTCCGATGGCAACTCAGGTCCCTCCCCTCTGGACTGACCGTCCGATTCAATCGCGGGCGGAGGATCGGCTCAGTTTTGCCGATTACGCCGACATTCTGGCCGATCTGATTCTCACCTCGGAGACGCCGCTGAGCCTGGGGATTTTCGGGCCGTGGGGGAGCGGGCACGTTCACCCAGGGCGGCAAGGTTGTCCCCGCTCAGATCCGAACTTCAGGGGCGATGCGCCGGGGAGGAGCCCCGGAAAGGCGCTCCCGGACTTCCCGGACCACCGTGTTGAAGGCGGCATCTTCCGGGAGGCCCGTACTTCGTGGGCGGGGGAGGGAGATGGGAAGGTCGGCCACCACCGTCGCCGGGCGCGGCGAGAGCACCAGGACCCGGTCGGCCAGGAAGACGGCTTCGGAGACGGAGTGGGTCACCATCACGACCGTCAGGCGGCGCTCCTCCCACAGCCGGGCCAGTTCCCCTGCCAGCGTCTCCCGCGTCAGCGCGTCCAGCGAGCCGAAGGGCTCGTCCAGGAGCAGGATGGAGGGGTCGTGGACCAGCGCGCGGGCCAGCGCGACCCGCTGGGCCATCCCGCCGGAGAGGTGGGCCGGATAGGCATCCTCAAACCCTGCCAGCCCAACCCAGTGCAACAGGGCCCGCGCCTTCCGCAACGCCTCCTCCCGGCTGTGCCCGTCCACCTCCAGCGGGAGGACGACGTTCTCCAGCGCGGTCCGCCAGGGGAGCAGTGCGGGTTTCTGAAAAACGAGGCCGACCTGCCGGCTGGGCCGGGAGATGGGCCGGCCAGCCAGCAGAACCCGTCCCGCGGTGGGGTGGGCCAGGCCGGCGATCAGCCGCAGGAGCGTCGTCTTGCCGCATCCGGAGGGCCCGACGACGGCCACAAATTCCCCCTCCTCTACCCGGAAGGAGACGTCCCGCAGCACCTCCAGGCGCCCTCCCGGGCGGGGGTAAGCCATATAGAGATGTTCCACCTGCAGAATGGGAGCCGACAAAGAAGCCTCCCGTTGGGGGTCGGGCGGCAGCACGGCCGCCGCCCGACCCCGGCGTTCTCAGGGCAGAAACTCGTTGGTGAAGGCTTTCTCCACCTCCACAGGGCCGCTCAGCAGCCCGGCCTCCTGCATCGCCTGCGCCGTCGCCTGCCAGGCCGCGGGGTCCGACCACCCCAGCGGGTCGCCCTGCCAGAAGGGGAGCGTCGCCTCCAGCACGGCCCGCTGAACCGCTTCGTTCTGATCCAGCCCCTCCACGTATTTCCGACAGGCCTCAAAGGCCGCCTCGGGGTCCTGCAGCGTCTCCTGAAGCCCCCGCAGGAAGGCGCGGACGAACCGGCGGACCTCCTCCGGGTGCTCTTTCACCATCTTCTCGCTGGTGATGAGTCCGTTGGAGACCAGGGAAGCGTAATCGGCCACCGGGATGAGGACGACCCGGTACCCAGCCTGGGTCAACTGAACGGGCTCATTGTTGGCGTAGACGACAGCCGCGTCCACCCGTTTCTCCACCAGGCTGGCGACCTGGGTGTACCCGATGACCTCCAGATGGACGTCGTCTTCCTTCATTCCCACGGCGCTCAGAAGGGCCCGCCAGCCGATGTAACTGGCCCCGAAGGTCTCCGGGATGCCGACCTTCCGGCCCTTCAGGTCCGCGGGGGTTCGGATGCCACTCTCTTCCAGCGCGACGACGGCGACGGGGAACCGCTGCCACCAACTGGCGACGGTGAGCACCGGAATCCCCTGAGACCGGGCCAGGAGGACCTGGTCGCCGCTGGCGATGGCGAAGGGGAGTTCCCCCGCGCCCACCAGCCGGACGCCGTCGGTCTCCCAACTGTAATCAAAGGACAACTCCATCTTCTCGGCGGCGAAGTACCCCCGTTCCACTGCCACGTACCACGGGGCGAACTGGACGTTGGCGATGTATCCCATCGGCAGCCGGATGGTCTCGGCCGGACGGGAACACGCGGCCAGAAGCAGGGGAAGGGTCAGCAGGAGAAAGAGGGTGTACCGCTTCATTGGACCTCCTTGTCGGGATGGATGAAATGCCCCCGGAGCAGAAGGCGCTCCGCCAGGGTCACGACGCCGTAGAGGGACTGGGCCAGGACGACCAGCATGCCGATGCCGACGAAGACAAGAGGCGTGTCGTAGAGTTGCTGGCCCTGCTTGATCAGGTATCCCAGTCCCCGGTTGGAAGCGACGAACTCCCCGACGACGGCCCCGATGACAGAAAGCGTCGCCCCGATCTTCAGCCCGCTCAGCAGAACGGGCAGCGCGGCCGGCACCTCCAGCAACCGGAAGGTCTGCCAGCGGCTGGCCTCCAGCGTCCGCATCAGGTCCCGGAACTCCGGCTCCACGGACCGCACGCCGACGACGGTGTTGACCAGGATGGGGAAGAAGACGACCAGCGCGCAGACCAGAATTTTGGAGAGAAGCCCGGTGCCGAACCAGATGACCAGGAGAGGGGCGACGGCGACGACGGGAACCGACTGCGAGGCGATGATGTATGGGGAAAGCAACCGCTCGGCGATGGGGGAATGGGCCAGGAGATACCCCAGGGCGGTCGCGACGACCGTGCCCAGCCCCAGCCCGGCCAGGATCTCCCCCAGCGTCACCGCCGTGTGTCGCCAGAGGGAGCCGTCGGCCAGCAGAACGGCCCAACGTCGGAAGACGTCTCCCGGCGAGGGGAGAATGAAGGGAGGGTAGCCCATCAACCGAACCAGCCCCTCCCACAGGCCGAGAAAGGCCAGAAGGCTTGCCCCGATCAGCAGAGGGCGGGCCATCCGGGTTGTTGCTTTTACCACTGCTCTCCCTCCTGGCGAACGTATCCCCCGGCGAGGGGCCGAGCAGCCACCCTGCAACAAAAAGCCCCGCCGGGCAGACACCCGCGGGGCAGCGCGCCAAAAAGAAGGCCCCGAAGGGGGGCCTTCGGGGCCGGTGCGCGGATTTCCTTTTCCCCGGATCGGCCCGGAAGGGCCGGTCCGACAAGATCAGGCGCCGCAGTCACCTTCTCCCATCCGGACTTTCACCGTCGGCTCCGGAATGGGCGGCTCAACCGCCTTCACCGGATCGGCCGTTTCTCGCCCTGTACGGGACTCCCGGGGGCCTGATGCGCCCCCTCTGAGAAACGGTTCGCGGGCTTTACCGCCGGTCGGGAATTTCACCCTGCCCCGAAGGTGTCGGCTGGCCTGATTATAGCAGAGGCCTGTGTTTTGTCAAGCGGGTGGGGCGCAGGGATGTTTGTGCGACGGCTTCGCCGCCGCACAAACAACCTCCGTAGAGCAGTTTGCCAGTTCTTGATTTTCGGCCCGGTGGTGCTATAATATAGATTAGAATGTTGCGCAATAATGTTGGTGCTCACCTGAGAGAAGCAGGAGGATGGGAGCAAGGCACTCCTCCCTATAGTCATCTTTGGCTACGCCGCACTGAGTGTCCGGAGGCGCCGGTCTATTTGATAATTCACCTAGCTACCTGACACTTTTAGCAGAAGTACGGGCAGAGACGGATAGGAGGGGGTTTCTCGTTGACCAGGAATCGCTCTACCCACCGCCAGCCGATCTGGAAAAGGCTCAAATCTCGCCGGTCGTTCCGGTCTACCTGCCGCCTCTGCCCCCGCTTGACCGCCAGCGAGCCTGCGGCCAGCAACCAGAGATACAGCAAGGCCACCGCCAGCGTCAGGCGGGAGAGCCGCAGGAAATGGCGTAGTCGGGTCTTCTCCAGGTCAAAACCGTGGCCCTTCCAATCTCCGAACATCTCTTCCACCCACGGTCGGCGGCGATAGACCCGCAAAGCCTCCTGGCGGGTGGGGAGAGAGGTAGCCAAAAGCCACGGCTCATCTTCCCCGACCTCCCAATGAGCCAGCAGGTTCACCGGGTGCGCAAACTGAGCCGTCAATCGCCCGGGGCCTAACCAGACGCTCTGCCTGGGCGTCTGGACCACTTGGCCAAAGGGCTGCCACTCGGGCTGGCCTTCTACCTGGATGAGGACGTGACCCTTTTGGCGAATCACGTACTGTCAGCCCCAAGCGTCTAATTGGCGCAGAACCTCTACCGCGCCAAACTCGCTGTCGCCCACCAGGAGGACCGGCACGCCGGGTGGGATGATGGCCTGGACGCGGGCCAACAGGGCCAATTGTTTGTAGGCTGAACTGTGCCCCCGGGAAGAACGAACCCAGGTCCAGGCGATGGGAAGGGCCCGCCGGCGGAAAGCCACAGCAATGATGAGCAGTTGGTGGCCAGCACCGACCTTGGTTCCGTCAGCGATGAGGCGGATTTCGCCCACGGTTTGAGCGATAACCGCCAGCAGTTGCTGGACGATCGGCCGATACCACTTCCACACCCGGACGGCCGGATTGTTCAGGAACCGGCTCAATCGTCGAGTGACGCTGAGCAGAAGCGCGCGGGAAGGAATCTTAGAAGCGACCCGGCTCAAGTGCACCGACTGACTCTGGTAGATGCCGACCAGGAGCCAGGC
>DAOUBO010000058.1:0-6919 GCA_034432695.1 Anaerolineae bacterium
TATCCAGCGCGACAATCCTCCCACGGTCTATGATGGCCACCCGGTCGCAGAGCCGCTCCGCCTCTTCCATGTAGTGGGTGGTCAGGAATACCGTCTTGCCCCGGTCCCGGATGCCCCGGACCAGGTCCCACATCGCCCGGCGGGCCTGGGGGTCCAGACCGGTGGTCAATTCGTCCAGGAAGACCAGGTCCGGGTCGTTGACCAGCGCCAGAGCGATGAAGAGGCGCTGTTTCTGACCGCCGGAAAGTTTTTCAAAGGGAGCGTTCCGTTTCTCCGCCAGCCCCAGTTGCTCCAGCAGGACGTTCCCGTCCACCCGGCGGGGGTAGAAAGAGCCGAAGAGGTCCAGCGCCTCCCGGACTTTGAGCCGGGGATGGAGCGCGGCCTCCTGCAACTGGACGCCGATGCGGCGGCGGAGTTCGTAGCCGTCCCGCTGCGGGTCCAGCCCCAGCACCCGGATCGTCCCCCGGTCGGGGCGGCGCAGCCCCTCCACGCACTCTATGGTGGTGGTCTTCCCGGCGCCGTTGGGGCCGACCATGCCGAAGATCTCCCCCTCCTCCACGGCGAAGGAGACCCCGTCCACCGCCCGGACGGTCCCGTAGGATTTATGCAGGTCTACCACCTCTATGGCGATGCCCATCTGGCTTACTCCTGGAACGCGGCGACCGCGAGGGCCAGCAGGCCGATGCCCAGCAGCAGGACCATGGTTCCCGCATCGGCGGCGCGCAGGATATGGAGGATGATCACCGCCACGCCCATCGCCAGCGCGATGGCCCGCAGGACCAGGGATACCATTTTGCCGACTTGGCTATTCATTTCTACCTCCTTTTGTGTTATTTGGGATACAGGATGCTCTCCAGAGTATCTACGTAGGCCGCGAACGCGGCCCGTCCTTCGGCCGTGGCCCACACCCAGGTCCTGGGGCGCCGGCCCACAAACGTCTTTTCCACTTTCACATAGCCCGCCTCCTCCAGCCGCTGCAGGTGGACGCTGAGGTTGCCGTCGGTCAGGTCCAGGAGGTCGCGCAGGAAGGTGAAGTCGGCCCTGTCGCCCTCGTCCAGGCTCACCAGCGCGGCCATAATGCGCAGGCGGGTGGGTTGGTGGATGACCGGGTCCAGTTCGGGCATCTCACCTCCCGCCGTATCGCAGGGCCGCCAGGCCCGTGCCGATCACCGCCCCTCCGCCCAGGAGCGCGATGATCAGGTTGAAATATTCCGGCAACCAGGTCGCCGCCACCACCGCCAGCAGGCCGATGAAGAGCCCGACAGCGCTGATGCTCCAGTGGGTGAAGAGGCCCAACTGGACATAGCCCACCGCGAGGGTCAGAACAAAGAGGAAAGCCATATCTAACCCGTGAAGGTAGAGGCGCAGTTTCCAGATCAGCACCGCGTCAAACGCCGCCAGGGCCAACCACCAGAGGAGGAAGGGAAGCCAGAGGGTTGAGGAAGCCGTTCGGGCCCTTCGTCCCATCTGGATGCCCAGATAGACACTGCCCAGAATGCCTCCCGTGTCCAGAACCATCCAGAGCCAGTTGATCAAAGTGTAGCGTTCCAGGCGAACGAAGACGTGCGTTCCGATAAATCCCACCAGCCAGATGGCCCCCCAGAGCACCATAAACCAGCCCCCGAACCCGTCCGAGGCCCGGCGGGCCCGCTCCATAATCTGGCGGATGGCCTTCAGGTCGTCCAGCGCATCCTGGTGCACCATTTTCCCTCCTTGGCGTAAAGTACTTTATGCTGTAGAGTATTTTATCACAGGAGGCAAAAATCGTCAAGTGTGAGTCCACTGCAAAAAGGCTGTTTTTACCGCCGAGACGCAGAGGGCGCAGAGAGATTGTAGAACTCTGCGCTCTCGGCGCCTCTGCGGTGAGTTTTTGCAGTGAAGTCAGGTGTAGTCTATATTTGGTGGTCAGGACTATCTGCATGGAGGGTATACAGACCCACAAAATTGCAGTTGACTGGCGGGTAGGTCGGATTGCCAATCTTGTCGGATTGCCAATCTTGTCGGATTGCCAATCCGACCTACTGGCCCGTCACGTTTGTATTTTGGGGCCAGAACTGCCCACATGCGGGGCATGTAGACCCACAAAATGGCAGTTGACTGACCAGTAGGCCGGCGTCTGAGCGGCGTCGGGGCGTGTGTCCTCCCGACGCCCCGGACTTGCGCGCGGGGCGTTTTGCGTTACACTTGGGGCGGGAAGGAGAACCGGAAACGGGGGACCGCACGCATATGAACGTCTCCGAAATACCCGTTCTGACCCTCCGTGGCGCCCATCGGGAGGTGGGGCGCCAACTTGGGGAGGCCTGGCGACCGTATATCCAGCGTCGCCTGGATCGCCTGAGGCAGGAAATCCCGCGCGGCATATCCTGGGAGGATGCCCTCCACCAGGCCCGGCTCTGCCTGGCGTATACGCGCGCCGTCTATCCCCAGTACGTGGAGGAACTGGAGGGCGTTGCCGAAGGGGCTGGCTGTCCGTTTGACGAGGTGTTCCTGGCGATGTGCGAGGAACTGCGGGAGCCCGCTTTCTGGCGTGCCCGCGGCTGCACCGACCTCGCCGCGCGCGGCCGGGCCACCGTGGACGGCTCCACCCTCCTGGCCCACACCAACGACGAGGCGCCGGAACGGGAGGAGGGGCTGGTCATCCTGCGGGTCCAGGCCGGGAACGAGCCGGAGTTCCTGGGGGTCTCCCTGGACGGGTTGGGCATCAGCGCGGGTTGGAACGCCGCCGGGATCGCTCTCACGGGAAACGAGGTCTCCGCGCGGGACGTGCGCCCTGGCGTGCCCCGTCTCATTATCGTTCGGGCCATCCTGGCCGCGCGCCGCCTGGGGGAGGCGATGGATGCCTGTCTTCTCCCGCAGCGCGCGTCCAACTACAACAACATCATTGCCGACCCCTGGGGGGAGGTCTACAGCGTGGAGGGCTCCGCTACCGACTACGAGGCCCTGTACATAGAAGAGGACATCCTGGCCCACACTAACCACTATCTGAGTCCAGCGATGCGCCATCTGGAGGCCGACCGGAACGACATCGGCGGCTCTATCCTCCGTTATCATCGGGCCATGCGTCTGTTGCGGGAGAACTTCGGGCAGCTCTCTCCGGAACGCATGATGACTCTTCTCGCCGACCATGCCAATTATCCGGCATCCATCTGCAAGCACGGGATAGAGTCTGTGACGGTCTTCAGCATAGTCATAGATGTCACCCACCGGCGGGCCTGGATCGGCCGTGGTCGTCCCTGCGAGACGACTTATACGGAGTACGCCCTGTAGGCACTGCCCGGTCCTGCAGCGGGAAGCGACTCAACTGAAGGCCTTTCCGGTGGAATTGTCTTTTTTTCTCTTTCCGCGTATAATACGGGGGGCAGGGCTTCCGCGGAATCCGGCACGGGGCAGCCCTTGAGGCTGAGGCGCCAGCCGTCTTCATGTAGGTCGGATTGCCAATCCGACCTACTGGCCGTATTGCAGTTGACTGGCCACCATGCCCGGCTGCCCAGGAAGGTCGGGCAAAGTCTCAGGCAGCCAGAGGCCGGATCTGGCTTTCCGCTTCCGCCGCCCCGGGTGCCAATGGGCGATCGGCCTGGAGCGCAAGAATTTATCTTGCTTGCCCGTGCAGGATGATTCTTGCCCCACATGGGGTTGGCGAGGGCCGGCCTCCCGGCCGAGGGCCTGTGTAAGGCGACCTGCTGGTTGCCTCTACAGTCGGCTCCAGGGCGGCGGCCTGACCCGCACAGCCCTTAATTAACGCCTGTGCTCTCGGGGGATAAGGGGTCAAAAACCATCCTGACGGGTCTGTTCCACCTGTGCGGTGGCCAGGATTATCCCGGCACGGAGATTCTTTTCAAAAACCGCAAGGAACGCTAAAAAATTTTAATATCTTTGCGTCCTTCGCGTTCTTTGCGGTGAAAGCGAGGCGAACCGCACAGGGGGGCTGTTCAACATCCTCATCCCTCGGAAGAAGGGAGCCGGGCAATGCTCGCAGTTACCTTTATACCAGGGATGAGGTCAAGCCGAAGAGCGCCGAAACGGTGTTTGATCGGGCAGCAGGTATAAGCAAGGGAGGACCTTTATGAAGAAACTCCTGATCCGCTGGGGAATCAGCACGCTTTCCCTTTTTGTAGCCGCGCTGATCGTGCCCGGGATTCGCGTTTCCGGAACGGCGTGGCTTGCCTATGCCCTGATGGCCGTGGTACTGGGGTTTGCCAACGCGGTGATCCGCCCCATCCTGAAACTCCTGACCTGCCCGCTCATCCTTCTGACCCTGGGGTTGTTTACCCTGGTCGTGAACGGTCTGACCTTCTGGATCGCGGCCCAGATCGCCAACTGGCTGGGGATCGGGTTCTACGTGGATGGCTTCTGGCCTGCCTTCTGGGGGGCCCTGATCGTGAGCATTGTGACGGTCGTCCTTTCGGCCCTGATTCGGGAGGAAGGTTAAAGGGATGGAAATCTTTCTTCAGGCTTTGCTCATCTTCGTGTTGCGGGTTTTCGGCATCGCCATCAGCACCTTGGCGACCATCCTGACCGTCCAGGGGCGAAAGTTGCTCGCTGTTCTGACGGGAAGCCTCAGCACGCTGGTGTATGTTCTGGCGATCGCCCAGGTGGTGACCAATCTGCGCAACATTCCCAACCTGGTGGCCTACGTGGTAGGCTTTGGGGTCGGAACGTGGATCGGGATGGTCCTGGAAGAGCGGATGGCCCTGGGTTACTCCGAGGTACGGGTGATCTCCTCCAGCCGCGGGGAGCCCATCGCTGCCTCCCTCCGCCGGGCCGGCTTCGGCGTGACGCAACTCTACGGCCATGGCAAGGAAGGCTCGGTGGGCATTCTGGACGTCGTCGTCCCCCGCAAGAACGTCCCGACCGTTATCCAGGTCGTTGAGGAGGTGGACCCCCAGGCCATCGTCACGGTCTCCGAAGCGCGGGTCGTACGCCGTGCCTACTGGAGACCACCGGAGCGCAAATGGTGAGGTTGAACGATGATACCAATCGGTGACGAACTTCCCCGCCGACGGCTCCCCTTTGTGACCTGGGGGATTCTATCCCTCAATATCTTCGTTTTCCTTGTGGAACTGATGATGGGCCCCGACCTGGAGCGGTTCTTTATGACGTGGGGCCTGGTCCCCTACTTCTTCACCCATCCAGACCGCTATCCCTGGTCGCCGCTTACTCTGTTCACCTCTATGTTCCTTCACGGGGGCTGGAGTCACCTGCTCGGAAATATGCTGTACCTGTGGATTTTCGGCGATAATGTTGAGGATGCGCTGGGGCATGTGGGTTACTCCCTTTTCTACCTGGCTGCCGGGGTTGTAGCCGGCCTGGCTCAGGTGTTCGTCGCTCCCCTCTCGCGCGTTCCCTGTGTGGGAGCCAGTGGGGCCATCGCCGGGGTGCTTGCCGTGTACCTGGTCCTTTACCCCAACTCCCCGATCCGGGTGCTGGTCCCAGGTTTCTACTTTATGCAGATCGCCCGGATCCCCGCGCTGTTTGTCCTGGGGTTCTGGTTTGTGCTCCAGTTGTTTAACGGCTTTCTGAGCCTGGGAGTGGCCACGGCCGCCCCAGGAGGCGTGGCCTGGGTTGCGCACATCCGGGGGGTTTGGGGTGGGGGGGGGCCGCGCCCGCCACAGGAGGCGTGGCCTGGTTCGCGCACATCGGTGGGTTTGTGGCTGGGCTGGCCGTGGGAGCCCTCGTCCGGGCCCGAAAGGTCGCCCGATATCGGTATTACCGGCGCTACCGGGATTGGTGGTAAGCCCGTGAAGAGAGCCTCTCCCCGGGCTCCGGGCCAAGGAGGGAGTGAAAATGGAACTCAGCCTGCAGGAATACGCGCAACGGATAGATGGGTTGATAGAGAAGGGGCAGTACGACGAGGCGCAGGCTCATCTCCGCCACATTCTCCAACACTATCCCAAGTATCTCCCGGCCTATCGTCTGTTTGGCAAAGCCCTGCTGGAGATGGGGCAGGACGACGAGGCGGAGGAGATGTTCCGACGAACTCTGAGCGGCGACCCGGAGGACTTCGTCGCGCGGGTGGGACTGAGCGTGATTTACGACCGGCGGGGAGAATTGCTCCCGGCGCTCTGGCAGATGGAGCGGGCCTTTGAACTGGCTCCGGAGAACGAGGTGATCCAGGAGGAACTCCGGCAGTTGTACGGTCGCCGGGATGGGGTTGCGCCAGCCCGCGTCCAACTTACTCGCGGCGCGCTGGCCCGCCTGTACATTCGGGGCGGATTGTATGCCCGGGCGGCGGAGATACTGAAGGCCATGGTGGCCGAAGAGCCGGAGCGAATGGACCTCTGGGTTGCCCTGGCTGAGGCCCTCTGGCGGGATGGGCAGCGCGTCCAGGCTGAGGAAGCCTGCCTGCGCGTTCTGGACGAACTCCCCTTCTGCCTGAAGGCGAACCTGATCCTGGGAGAAATCTGGGCCCGGGGAGGACGGGAGGAGGCTCAAATTCACCTGCACCGTGCGGAGGCGCTGGACCCAGAGAACCGTATCGCCGCGGCCTCCCTGGGCGACCTTTCCCCTCTTCCCGTCAAAGAAGTCCGAATTCCTTACCTGGAGATCGGCCCTGCCAGAGCGCCAGGCAGGCCAGCGCGCGGTGTTCCGGAAGGAGTGCCTGCGGAGGAACTGGCCCTGGTGGACCTGGAGCGGACGGCGGAAGTGCAACTGGAGATCCCGGCGTGGCTGGAGGAGATCGGGTTAGGGGAGGTGACCGTGGCGGAGGTGGAGGGCGAAATCCCCGTGCCCGCCTGGCTGATACCGGAGGAGGAAGGCTTTGCCTTCGCCGAGGGGATGCCGCCGTCTGAAGAGGTCCCTGCTCCGGAAGCACCGGTGCCGGAGGAGATCCCGGAGTGGCTACGGGAGGCTGCGCCGGAGGAGGCTTCCCTGCCGGGGGAGATCCCGGAGTGGCTACGGGAGGCTGCGCCGGAGGAGGCTC
>DAOUBO010000059.1:0-2092 GCA_034432695.1 Anaerolineae bacterium
GGACTCCATCGCCTGGCGGGTGACCTCCCAGGCATCGCGGGTTTTCTGGACGGAGAGTTCAAAAAAGATGTGTTCCGCCGTAGCGGTGGGCGCGTGGGCGGTCGCGGTGGCCGTCTGCCGCCAGATTTCGGCGGTGGCGGTGGCGGTGCGGTCGGCGGCCTGCCGGGTGAGGAGAAGGGCCTGGGCGCTGGCGGTGGCCGCGATGGCAGTAGCCTGGGCGCTGGCAGTAGCGGTGGCGTTCTGCTCCCGCACCCGGACCGTCTCCTGCGCCCAGAAGACGGCCAGGGTCGCCTCCGCCGCCTCCTTTGCCCGCTCCGCCTGGATCGCCTGGGCGTACCGCTCCACCTCCATCGCCTCCACCGTGGGGCGGAGGGCGGAGGAGGTGACGGCGGGCGGGACGGGGCCGTACGAGTATGCGGCGGACGGCGCGGTGGAGTCGCAGGAAACCGCCAGCAAGAGCAGGAGGATGGCGGCCATCCCTGCGCCCAGAGTGCTACCACCACGACAGCGCAGCCAGGCGTTCATCCTCGTCCTCCTCCGGCATCGCCGGGTATGGAGACGGATCGGGCGGGTAAACCCAGTACAGCGGGTAGACCACCGGGGCAGGCGGGATGGCTGGGTAGTACGCAGGCGGGATGGACGGGTACTGGGCCGCTGGCTGGGCCGGCGGGTACTGGGCCGCTGGCTGGACCTGCTGGGAGAGCGCGGGTGGCTGCTGGCCCCAGTACGCATACGGGCCGGGGAGCCAGGCGGCACGGGCGCGCTGACGGCGATGGCGGAAGTAGAGGTAGGCCGCCACGCCCCCTGCGGCCAGAAGGATGAACAGGATGAGAACGACGGCCGCGAGGGAGGCAGAGGTGGCGGCCTGACCGGTGGCGGCGACCGTTGCAGTGGCGGCGACGGCGCGGGTGGCCCGGGCCTGCTCCAGGAAGGCCAGGGCGATGATGCCCGCAACGATGAGGCCGCCCAGGGCCAGGAGGAACTTCGCAATGGCCTGGCCGAACCTCAGGAGCAGGTAGCCCAGGGCAATGGCGACCATTGCCCCAAGGGCCCACTGGATGAGGGATGGATCAGGGCTCATCCTGCACCCCCGTGATGTCGGCTAACTCTGCCGCCCGCTCATACGCCCCCTCCCCATACCGGGCCAGCGCCAGCGCCACGCGCCGCACCCAATCCACCACCTCATCGGTGATGAGAAGGGGCGCGGCCGCATCCTGCCGCGCCAGCAACTCTGCCTGCAGGGTGCACTGGGCCACAATCTCATCCAGCGCCGCCAGAATCCGCTCCCGGGCCCGACGCCGTGCTGGCTTCATTTTCCGCCTCCTCATACCCTCCAAACCGTCCCAGACTCCCCAGTCCTTCCTTCCCCACCCGCTGGGACGGCGGCACAACCTGATACCGCGTCACGAACGCCTCCAGGTCCGACCGCCGAATCCGCAGCAACCGCTGCCCCGGCCCCAGCCGGATCGCCGGCAAAACCCCCTCCCGAATCCAGGCCCCCACCAGCTTCCGGCTCACCCCCAGAATGCTCGCCGCTTCCGCCACCGTGAACAATTCCAGCGCGGCCGGCACCTCCTTCCGCTTTCTCTCATCTATCATCGCTCGCCTCCTCGTCATCGGGTCTGGATAACAAAACGCGCCCGATGGAACCCCCATCGGGCGCGCCAGCAGACCGCCCCCACGGCGCAACAAAAAAGGCCCGACGGAATCTCCATCGGGCCCTGGGCTTGCGGGGAAGAGCAGGTTGTGGTATAATCGTCACCGGGCCGGGTGACCGGACCTCCCGCCAGGCTGTCCGGCGGAGGTTACCGACTGAAGGCTACAACGCCCGTCGGCCCCGCCAAAGGTAAAATGCCCGGAGGATCGCACTGAGGGTGCCTGTCCGGTCTGCCAGCCCCGCTGTTAAGGTCCCCGGCATTTTGCCCCTCGCCAGCGCTGTGGCCGCAGCGCTGGCGTTTTCTTTTTCCCCTCGTACACCATCCGCATCATCCGCCGGAAGCCCGGCCGGTCGGTATCCTTTCCCGTGTGCTCGTCCCGAAACACCCCCACCAGATTCCAGTTCGGCTTCTCCCGCGCCAGGAACTCCCGACAC
>DAOUBO010000060.1:0-2559 GCA_034432695.1 Anaerolineae bacterium
GGGGCGGCGCCGGGCGGCCCGGCCCCGCCCCCCCCCCCCCAGCCCCGACGAGCCCCGGCCCCGTTTGAGTTTCCGGACCTCTTCTCCCACGAAGGTCTCCTCGTGGAGCGGCTCTCCCAGATGGTAGAGCACAATCCGGATCCCCTCCTGGTTGACCACGGCGACCGCGTAGCGGCCGTAGGCGTTCAGCACGGCGGCCAGGGGCGAGATATAGGGGCGACGGGCCACCGTTGCCCCGGAGGGCACCGGGATGGGCAGGATGTAGTCCCGCCAGAAATCGGCCGCGGCGCAGGAGAAGACCGCCACGCCGCGCCCGGACCAGTCGTACTCGTGTTCAAAATAGCGCTGAACCGCCTCTATATCCTCCTTTGCAGCCTCCCTCGCCGCGCTCTTCAGCAGATGGCGCAGCGAGAGCAGGTACTCTTCGCTGGTATGCCGGGTCGGGTCCACGTCCAGATAGACGCTCAAAATCGGCGTTTCGGTTTGCAATCGGGCCAGTTCCCGCAATTCGGTTTCGTCTATCATCGGTATTCCTCCCATTCGGGTGATCACTACCACGAAGGACACGAAGGGCACGAAGGTTTTAACAGATCGTAATGACCTACCCTCCCCGCCCGGCGGGCCCATGGGCCAGGGGCCTATCCTCGCCCCAAAACCTGCACCGTAAACCTCCCCGGGGGAGGGGTGCGGCGGGTAGTTACCTCCATCTGCGTTCTCCGCGTCCTCCGCGGTGAAGACTTATCGGGGGCGCTCGCCCAGGCGGACGCGCACGTCCATCTGCTTCCCGTCCCGCAGGATGGTCAGGGTCACCTCCTGGCCCACCTCAGTTTCCCGGACCAGATAGGCGATCAGGTCATTGAAGTCCTCCACCCGATGGCCGTCAATGGCGATGATGATGTCGCCACCCACGCGCAGGGTAGTGCCCAGCACCCGAACCGTCTGGTCGCCGCCGCGCAGGCCGGCCCGGTCCGCGGGCGTGCCCGGCTCCACCGAGGCGATCAGGACGCCGTAGTGGACGGGCAGGTCCAGAACCGAGGCCAGCTGGGCCAGGGTGAAGCGGTTGTCCGAGACGATGCCCAGGTAGGGGTAGTGGTAGGTCCCCTCCGAGATGAGGTGGGGGACGATGCGCTTGACGGTGTTGACGGGCACGGCGAAGCCGACGCCCATATTGCCCCCGGTGGTGGTCCGGATGGCGGTGTTGACGCCCACCACCCGCCCCTGCGAATCCAGGAGGGGGCCACCGGAGTTGCCGGGGTTGATGGCCGCGTCGGTCTGGATGATCTCGGGGTTGGAGAAGGAGCCGCCGGTCGCCGTGGTGACCGTGGGTAGCACCCGCCCCAGCGCGCTCACCACCCCCACCGTCATCGTCCCCTGCAGGCCGAAGGGGTTGCCGATGGCGATCACCCGCTGCCCAACCTGCAGCGTGTCCGAGTCCCCCAGTTCCAGCGGGACCGCGCCCGGCGGGAGGTCCTCCACCAGCAGGACCGCCAGGTCGGAGTAGGGGTCGGTGCCGAGGACCTTCGCCTCCCGCAGGCTCCCGTCGCTGAAGGTGACCCAGATGGTGTCGGCCCCCTCCACGACGTGGTGGTTGGTGACGATGTGGCCCTCGGTGTCAATGAGGAAGCCGGAGCCACTGCCGAAGATGCTGGCCTCGTCCCCCGCCCCCGCCGCGACGTCTATGTTGACGACGCCGGGGTTGACCCGCGCGTAGAGGTTGATCAGCAGCAGGTCCTCTGCGGTGGCCCCGGCAACGAGGGCCTCCGGCAGCGGGGTCGGCGTGGCGACGACGACCACCGGCTCCGGCGCGCGGGCCGGAACGCTCGTCTCCGGCGGGAGGGTCAGGGTGGGCAGGGGGAACGCGCAGGCCAGGGCCGCCAGGAGCAGGAGGCCCAGGCTCAGTGCGGACGCGGATAAACGCCGATGAACGCTGATGTTCTTTCCTTTCACAGGCATCGGTACTCCCTGTTGCCGGGTTTTTTCTTCAATCGGACGACGTCGTTGCGGGAACCCGGGCCACATCCCCGAGGATTTCCCGGGCGGCCTCGTCTATCCAGGCCAGTTCCTCCCGCAGCATCTCCCGCACCATCGCCCGGAGCCGCCCGATGTTCCGGACCTCCCCAGCGCCGCCAGCGGTTACGCCGTTGCAGGCGTCCGTTCGGTCAGCACCAGGTGGGCGACCGGGACGGCCCGAAGTTCCAGTCGGGAGAGGTTCAACCGGCTGGAGGCGTCCTCTATTTCAATTCCGACCAGATGATTCTCCGCATCAAAGTCCAGGACAATGCCCGGGATGATTTCCTCCGACTCGGTGCTGACCCCGTCGGTCAATCGGATATACAGCATGTCCGCTTCCGGAAAGTACTCAACAATCATCGCTTCTCCTCTACTGGTGGCTTAAAACGACGGTCAAAGAACGCATTGTGCACCGTTTCTCCGTCGGCCTCTGTAACAACTCGCAAATTACCTACCTGACAGTTTTTCCCGCAGGGGTCATTGCGAGGGCGCGAAGCGCCCGAAGCAATCCTCCGAAGAGGGTTCTGGAGATTGCTTCGCCCCCTCCGG
>DAOUBO010000061.1:0-4114 GCA_034432695.1 Anaerolineae bacterium
ATCCTCCTCTTCGGCGGGGACACCCATGCCCTCATCCCCCTCTTCGCCGTCGGCGCGTTCCTGGCCTTCACCCTCTCCCAGGCCGGGATGGTGGGCCGCTGGGGGCGGGAGCGGGGCCGGGGGTGGGCCGCGAAGGCCCTCCTGAACGGCCTGGGCGCGCTGGCGACGGCGGCGGCCCTGCTCCTCATCGCCGTCAGCAAGTTCTTGGAGGGGGCCTGGATCACCCTCCTGGCCATCCCGCTGCTGGTGGGCGGCTTCCTGAAGGTCCGGGCCCACTACCGGGAAGTGGGGGATGAGGGCATGGGTGTCCCCGCCGAAGAGGAGGATCAGCCCGGCGGTGGCCGCCGTCAGCAGCACGATGCCGTTGGAATAGACCAGCCGGTCTCCCAGGCCGGTCAGTTGGCGGGGGAGGAAGCCATCGGCGGCGAGGATGGCCGCCAGGCGCGGGAATCCGGCGAAACTGGTGTTGGCGGCGACGGCCAGGATGAGCATCGTGCTGACCTGGACCAGGATGTAGGCCGGCCCGCCGCCCAGGACCCGCCGCGCCAGCGCGGAGAGGATGGGCTCGTCCGGGCGGGGGATGACGGCAAAGGCCTGGGTCAGGCCGACGCTCCCGGCGAAGAGGACGGCCATCAGGACGGCCATCGCAATGAGGGTCCGCCCGGCGTTGCGGGCCTCCGGCGGCTGGAAGGCCGGCACCCCGTTGCTGATGGCCTCAATGCCGGTCAGCGCGGTGCAGCCGGAGGCGAAGGTGTGGAGGACGAGGAACAGGGTCAGCGGTTCGGTCGCGGGCGGGGCCATGGCCGTCAGGTCCCCCGGCCCCTCCCGCAGCAGGCGCAGATCCCCCCAGGCCAGCATGGGCAGGAAGGTGAAGAGGAACAGATAAACGGGGACCGCCATTGCCGTGCCCGTCTCCTGCAGCCCGCGCAGGTTGAGCAGCGCGATGACCGTCAACATCCACAGGGCCAGTTCCACCCGGTAGGGCCAGAGGACCGGGAAGGCGGAGGCGATGGCCTCCACGCCTGCCGTCAGGCTGACCGCTGCCGTCAGGGTGTAGCCCACCATCAGCGCGGCCGCCGCCGTCAGGCCGGGGAGCGTCCCCAGGTTCTCCTTCGCCACCGTGTAGGAGCCGCCGCCGGTGGGGTAGCCATGGATGGTCTGGAAGTAGGAGAGGGCCACCAGCACCAGCAGGCCGGTGATGGCCAGCCCGATGGGGAACGCCAGCGCCAGCCCCGCCGCTCCGGCGACAGCCAGCCCCAGGTAGATTTCCTGGTTGGCGTAGGCCACGGAGGAGAGGGCGTCGGGGGAGAAAGCCGCCAGCGCCCGGATTTTGTTCAGCCGCTTATGAGCCAGTTGCTGGGTCGGCAGCGGCGGGCCGATCAGCAGATGTCGGAGGCGGTCCAGCATCTATACCCTGCCTCCTACCAGGCGCGCGTACAGTGCCTCCAGGTCTTCATCCGAATAGTAGTAAATCACCAGCCGCCCGCCCTTCTTGCCGGGGCGGAGCCGGACCCGTGTCCCCAGGGCCTGCTGAAAGCGGTTCTCCAGCGCCCGGACCTCCGGGGGGACGGCGGGAGCGGTCCGGCGGGGCTTCCAGGCCTCCATCATCCGCGCGACCAGTTCCTCCGTCTGGCGGACGGTCAGGCCCTGGCGGAGGACGGTCCGGAGCGCGGCGACCTGGGCTTCCGGGTTCTCCAGGGCCAGGAGCGCGCGGGCGTGCCCCTCGCTGATGCGGCCGTGGAGCAGCGCCTCCTTGACCGCGTCGGTCGCCTTCAGCAGGCGCAGGGTATTGGTGATGGCGACCCGGCTCTTGCCCACCCGCCGGGCGACCTCCTCGTGGGTCAGCCCGAACTCCTCAATCAGTTGCCGGTAGGCACTGGCCTCCTCCAGCGGGTTCAGGTCCTTTCGTTGCAGGTTCTCCACCAGCGCCAGTTCCAGCATCTGCTGGGGGGCCAGGTCTTTCACGATGACCGGGACTGTCGCCAGCCCGGCCAGTTTGGCCGCCCGCCAGCGCCGCTCTCCAGCCACCAGCTGATAGCCATCCCCCTCGCGGGTGACGATGAGGGGCTGAAGGATGCCGTGGGTCTGGATGGAAAGGGCCAGTTCCACCAGTTCGTCCTCGTGGATCACCATCCGGGGCTGATGGGGGTTGGGCCGGACGGCGTCCACAGGCACCTCCAGCACCCCCGCCGTCTCCTCCGGGACGGGGATGAGCGCTTCCAGTCCTTTACCCAGGCCGAACTTACCCGGCATGGCTGACCTCCGCAGGGGACGATGCCAGCAGAGCGGACGGCGCTCGCCCATCGCCGCTGAGCAGTTCCCAGGCCAGGGCCCGGTAGGCCAGGTCGCCGGGGGAGCGGGGCGCGTAGGCCAGGATAGGGAGCCCGTGGCTGGGCGCCTCGCTGAGCCGGACGTTGCGGGGGATGATCGCCTGGAAGACGCGGTTGCCAAAGTACCGGCGTACCTCCTGGGCCACCTGGTGGGAGAGGTTGGTGCGCGGGTCAAACATCGTCAGGACGACGCCCCGCAGCCGCAGGCCCGGATGAAGGGACCGGCGGACCAGGTCCAGCGTGCGGACCAGCTGGGAGAGCCCCTCCAGCGCCAGATACTCGCACTGGACGGGGATGATGACGCCGCTTTCGGCGGCGACGAGCGCGTTGACGGTGAGGATGCCCAGGCTGGGCGGGCAGTCTATCAGGACGTAGTCGTAGCGGTCATCCAGGTTCCCCAGAGCCCCCTTCAGCCGCCGCTCCCGGTCCGGCAGGGAGAGGAGTTCCACCGTCGCGCCGGCCAGATGGGCGGAACTGGGCAACAGGTCCAGCCCCGCCCAGCGGGTCGGGACGACGACCTGTTCCAGGGGGATCTCGCGGATGAGGGCGTCGTAGACGGTCGCCCGCAGCGCCGCGCGGTCCACGCCCAGGCTGGCCGTCGCGTTGGCCTGGGGGTCTATATCCACCAGCAGGACCCGCTGGCCCCAGTGGGCCAGATAAGCGGCCAGGTTCACTGCTGTCGTGGTCTTGCCGACACCGCCTTTCTGGTTGGCGAAAGCGTAGATGATCATAGGTGTTCACCACGAAGACACAAAGAAAAATTAACAATTAACAATTAACAATTAAAAATTAAAACTTTGTGTCTTCGTGTCTTTGTGGTTTATCTGATACAGCGGGCGACTTCCTCCGGGGTGGGGGTTCCGGAGAGGCCGGGCCGGGTGACGGAGACCGCCGCGAGGCAGTTGGCCAGTCGGGCGGCCCGGACCGGGGGATCCCCCAGCCAGAGGCGGGCGAAGAGGACGGCGGCGAAGACGTCGCCCGCGCCGGTCGGGTCCACTTCAGAGGCCGGGAAGGCGGGGAGGTCGTATACCCGGCCTTCGGCGTAGAGGGTGCATCCCCGCGCGCCGCGGGTCACCACCAGGACGCGCGTCCATTCGGCCCAGCGGGCGGCCAGGGCCTCGTCGCCGCCGATGTCCTCCTCGCTCAGGACGACGGCGTCGGCGCGGGAGAGCAGGGCCTCCGCCTCCTCCCATGGGCCCGCCATCACCCGACCGGCTGCGTCCCATCGGCGCATCCAGCCCTGGGGGGTCAGGCCCAGGAAGTCGGCCCGGATCAGGTCGGCCAGGGCAGGATCGCATTCCCGCGCCACGGGGCCCAGGTGGAGAATACCGACGCGGTGCAGGAGGAATCCCGCGCTACGGACGGTATCGGGGCTCAGGGGGGCCGCGCGGGCGTGAAGGAACTGCACCCGCCCATCCCGGGTGTAGCGGTTCTCAAAGACGGTGCTGGAGGCCGCCGGGATGCGGTAGACCTCCACTCCGGGAAGCACGGCCTCCAGGTCCAGAGAATCGTCGGCGCTGGTCAGGACAGCGGTCCGCAGGCCCAGCGCGCGGGCGGTCCGGGCCGCGTAGGCGGCCGTTCCGCCGGGCGTGAGCGTCCCGTCCGGTAGCCGATCCCGGGTCGCGTGGCCGACGACGAGATAGTCCCAGCGCGGCGTCTCCATCCCGGGACTACAACAACCCCACCTGGCTGTAGTCGCCCAGGTTCATCTTCAGCGCTCTGGGCTTGATGGGCGAGCGGCTCAGGGAGACGTTGCGCCCAATGAGGGTGTCCTCACGGCGGGC
>DAOUBO010000062.1:0-7500 GCA_034432695.1 Anaerolineae bacterium
GGATCGTGGACCAGCAGATAGAAGGCGAACCGGGAGCCGGGCCGCAGCATACGGGCAAAGCCCCAATCCGGGTATCCGGCCGACTGCTCCCGGCTGAGCACCAAGGACTCCCCTGTGGAGTTCCACTGGACGACCCGGTAGAGCGCCCGCAGCGGCGCCGCCGGGGTCAGATAGAGGATCCCGTTCAGCGGGGTCAGGTCCGCCTCGTAATGGGGCTCCTGGACGGGTGAGGTGTAGCCGTAGGTCTCGCCCCGGCCCAGGCCCAGCGCGTAGGCCAGGGCGTAGTTGTGGAGGAACGCACCCGTCTCGTGGACTTTGCCTCGCTCGGTGGTGGCGTAAAAGACGTAGTCCAGGAGTTCAGCCGTCACGCGGTAGACCTGCATCGGGACCTCCGGGAAAGCCCGGAGCCCACGGTCCGGGTTTCCAACCGGGGCCGTGGACTACGGGCTGAAAGCCGCCGTCCGGGTGTTCAGGTCGCGCAGGAAGCGGCGCAGCCGCTCTTCGTCCTGGTACAGCGCGCGCACGTCCGCCAGGATGGCCTCCAGTTGGGGCCCGGCGACCATCGTCAGCCGGCCGGGCAGGTCGGCGGTGAGGCGCTGGAGGACCGCCTCCGCGTGGCTCAGGAAGTCGGCCAGCGTCAGACTGCGCTCCGCCAGGTCTATCCCGGCGTCCACGAAGGCGTCGTAGAAGGCCTGGGTGAACTCCAGATTGGCGAAGAGTTCCACGTCCGAGAAGGCGATGGCCAGGATGTGGTTGCGGACGAAGCCCTGGCGGCTCCCCTCCTTGCCGTAGCGGGTGGTGCGCAGGATGTTGCCCAGGACGTAGACGAACTCGTCGGCGGTCAGGTCCACCGTCGTCTCCACCGCGGGGAGGACGACGCCCGGCGCGGTGTAGTCGTACTCGGTGATGGTGCCGGAGGTGTGCCGGGCCTCGTCAATGACGTTGAACTTGATCTGCCGCTGGATGATCTCGTAGGGGCGAACGGTGAAGCAACTGTCGGTCATCAGACGGGCTCTGCGGGCTCCCTCTCCCTCCACCGCCGCATAGCCGTAGATGAGGCAGTCCGGGCAGTGGGTGCAGAGGCCTTCGGTCAGGTAGCAGTCGTCGTAGTATTTCTTCTCTTTGAGGGCTTCCTCCCCGTAGACCACCTGGCCGTCCCGCACAGCGAAGGGGAAGACGCCGTACTGCCGCAGGAGCGCCTTGCCGGTCCGCCGCTCCGGCGCCACCTGCTTGCGCTTGAACATCACCAGGCGGGTCACCGGCCCGGTGTGGGTCAGGCCGGCGGGGACCTCCTCCACGTCCTGCTGCTCCCCGCCCTCGGTGGTGAAGATGGCGTAGGACTTGGTCTCCCGCAGCAGGATGACGCTGGCGTACCGGCCGGTCGGCGTGCGGGGAATCTCGGGGACGAAGTAGCGCTCATAGGGCTTCAGACTGTCCAGTGTCATGTCAGACCTCCTCTGGGGGTTCAGATTCCGGGATCTCGCGTTCCCGTTTGGTCTCCTCCCAGTACCGGGAGAGGTTGCGGTCGGTGTAGTAGTAGATGCCGTCGGCGATGGCGTTCTCCAGCCGCAGGAAGCGGGCGAAACTGCCGCCGGCCCGGCCCAGGTAGAGTTCGTCCACGACCAGGTCCACGAACTCGCCGACCTTCCGGCCCAGTTCCTCACCCCAGGCGCGAACATAGACCTCACCGCGCCAGGTCTGCTGACGCCGTTCCAGCGCCTTCAGCAGCGTGCCCGCCGTCAGGCGTTTCAGTTCGGCGATGCTCTGCGGCGACGGCCGCCCCTTTCCGACGGCCGTCTCCCGGATTTCCGGGATCATCTGCTGGGCCCGGCGCATGGCGGAGACGGCCTCCCGGAAGAGCAGTTCGTACCGCCGGGCCTTGCCGCGCCCGGATATGCCCCGCGGCAGGACAATCTCCAGGCTCTTTTGGGCGATTTTCTCCACCAGGTCCATCAGTTCACCTCCCTGAGCGTTCAGCAGAATTTCGCAGGCCTGGGCCAGCAGGGGATGGGGGGAACGGCCCTCGTTGAGGCGGCCGTATTCTTTGTAGAACGTGGCCCCGGCCAGAGGAGAAGTGTTGAAGGCCTCCAGCCGCTCGGCGACCTGTTTGTCTTTGGTGAGGCGCTGAAGGGCACGCACCTCCGCTGTGACCACCCAGAGGGCGGCGCAGAGGTCCAGGACATGCTCCAGGCCGCTGCGGCTCCCCCTCTCCCGCCCGTAGAGGCTGACGGTGTCGCCGCGGCCGCCCAGCAGGCCGCGCAGGACCGGCGGCGGCCCGTCCAGCGTGATGGTCGCTTTCAGGTCGTTCGGGTCGGCGATAGGCAGATACGGCCGCTCGGTCACGTAGCCCTTGCAGCCGGTCAGGCCGCTGAGGAGAACCGCGGCGAAGAGCGCCTTCGCCCAGGCCTCGGTGCGGGTGGCGATGCGCGCATCGTCCCTTTCCTGCCCCCGGGCGGCCTTTTCCCACTGGATGAGGTAGTAGTGGGGCTGCCCCCGGACCTCGCCCATCAGAACCCGCTCGCCCACGTAGTTCTGGCCGCCCCAGCCGGCGATCTTCTCCGCCTCCCGCTCCAGCACGTCCTGCACCTGCTCCATCCAGTCCGGATCAAAGCTCCGATGTTCCAGCCACACGCGGGGCAGGCCGGGGTCGCCCCCGTAGTCCCGTACCGGCAGGTTGGTCGGGCGGCGAAATGGCCCCAGCAGTGGCTCAAAGAGGCGCAGGTGCTCCGGCGTGAAGGAGTAGGTGGGCAGGACGTAGAGGTAGATGCGGCGGGTGTTCCTGTAGTGGGCGCCGCGGGGCAGTCCGATGCCCACCAGTTTGCGCAGCACGAACTCCAGATGGCAGACGGGGCACCATAGGCGGTTGCCCCCGGGGGCTGCTGGGCGGGGAAGGACCCGGTTGGAGAAGACCCGGCCGAAGTCGTCCAGGACGCCGGTGGTCAATTCCTGGATGTAGTCGCTGCGGCGGTTGCAGAGGGAGCAGACTTTGCCGGTGTGGCCTCTGGACTTGGGCTTCAGCGTGTCCGTCAGCCCGTCCTCCCCCAGCCGGTTGACGGGGGCGAAGGAGAGGTGCAGGTTTTCCCACAGGTAGGCCTCCAGGTCGGGCCGGAAGCCCAGTTCGGCCAATTTGGCCTCCCGTCCGGCCCGGGTATCCGCCTGCCGGAGGGCCTCCAGAGCCCGGCGATGGAGCCGGTTCAGCCCCTCTGCGGGCGGGAGCGTCGCGGCCGGCCGATCGGCGAAATCGGGGCCGCGCAGAAAGTGGTAGGCGACAACCAGGGCATACTTGCCGATGCCGCCCAGGGACCAGATGTCCGCCTCCTGGCGCAGCTGGTCAGCGTACGGCTGAGGGACCTCAAACGTCCGCAGCAGCCAGTCCAGGCGGTTCTCGCCCGGGAGCAGGTCGCGCACCAGGGTGTCCAGGAAAAGCAGATACCGGTAGGCCCGGGACCACAGGCCGTTGAACGCCCGATGCTCCTTTGGATCCAGCAGTCGGATGCCCAGCCGCTCCTCCACCGTCTTCAGCCAGTCCGGGGGCAGCGTCCGACGATTTTCGGCTATATCGGTGATCGTGTCTTTCGGGACGCGCGGGTCCTCTCCCCGCAGGGCATCCTCATAGACCACCTGGAGCAGGTCCTCCACAGCGGCAAAGGCGTGGACGTAGGGCTGAAAGTCGTATTTCTGCCCGCGGATTCCCTCGCGGATCATATCGTTCAGCCCGGCGGCTCCGCCGGCCTGCGCCAGGATCTGGACGATCTCTCCGGCGACGGCG
This sequence comes from Anaerolineae bacterium, assembly GCA_034432695.1. Lineage (GTDB taxonomy): Bacteria > Chloroflexota > Anaerolineae > B4-G1 > DUEL01 > SpSt-77. The sequence continues at coordinate 3,770 of DAOUBO010000062.1, forward strand.
GGGATCAGGGCCTCGGCGTCGCTCGCGCCCGCCCCGGCCGGCCCGATGTAGAGGGTGCCCGTGGCGAAATACAGCAGCGGGAAGAAGCCCCGCTCCGCCTCCAGTTGCCGGGCGACGGCCTGGTGGATCGCGTTGGTGAGCACGCCGCGCACGTCCCGGAGTTCGTGGAAATAGAGGGCGAACCGGCCAGGGGGCGCCGCAGGGGCGAAGGCCGGCCCCAGACTGGCCAGGTAGCCCTGGAGGGACCGGGCGGCCTCCTCCGGCGTTTGGGAAGAAGCCATCGCGCCGGCGGGGCGGCCCAGAAGCCAGAGGAAGTCGGCGTCCGGGTCGTCCGTCAGCAGCCGGTCGCCGTGGCGGGTGCTCCGTTTGTGGACGTTGGCGGCCCGGAGAAGGTGGTCGTCCACCGGGGCAGCGAAGTCCTCCAGCCCCAGCGCCCGGTATTCCTCCCGCAGCCGCTCCAGGGGAATGTCAAACTCGGAGACCCCCCGCGCGACGGTCCGGTCTTTATGCCCCTCGTGGACCGTATAGAGGGCCAGCGCTTTCCGGAGGAGGGAGCCGTTCAGGCGGGGAGGCGCCACGCCCTGCTGGAGAACAAACTCCAGGAACCGGGCCAGGGCGAAGACGCCGTTGACAACGTGGGTGAAGTGGGATTGCTCGGAAAGGTAGGGGTACTCGGGCCCGCCCTTGACAAGGCTCAGGTGGTATCCCCGGCGCAGCATCGCGGGGACGACCGCCTCCACATACTCGCTCAGAATTTCGGCCACATCGGATTGGCGCAGCACGGTAGTCCTCCTGCTCTGGACTCCAGGCCACAACTCTATTTTACCACAACTCCATCCCCACAACAGTGGGGGTATCAGGGGCAGAGGTCGTACGATTTCGCCATTTCCCGTACCACCCGCCGCATCTCGGCCAGGAGTTCCGGGCCACCCAGGACCCGGCATCCCGCGCCATACTGGAGAAGCCGCTGGACGGCCCAGAAGAGGTCGCGGGTTTCTCCCCGCACCACGGCGCTCCCGTCCTCCCGCTGTTCCACCTCGTGGACCGTGATCTCGGGATGACGGGTAACGCCCAGCCGGGCGATCTCCGGCGCCAGTTCGTAGACGACCAGATAGGTCCGGCCGCGGGGCAGGGTGGGAGGGGCCTTGTCCGGGAGAAGGCGCAGTTTCTGGATGCGGCCGACCCGGTAGTAGAGGTACTGCTGGCATTCGGCGACCCCCTCGGGGCCCGCGACTCTCTGGCACCAGCCGTGGAGATAGTAGTGGCCCCGGCCGGGGTCAAAGTAGACCCGGACCGGGGCCACCCGGTGCCGACGGGGCACGCCGTCCTCATACTGGGGCGAGAGATACTCAAATTCCACCCACCGTTTCTCCGCTACGGCCCGTTCCAGCCGGAACATCACATCGGGAGAAATCTCATCACCATCCCGCCGGCGCAGGTCCATCTCCAGCCCCTCACGATAGCGGGTAACCCTCGCGGCCCGCTGGCCCAGGTAGAGAACCACGCGATCCAAAAACGCATGGACCTCATCGTGATAAGGGGACGCCACGTCAAACACCCGGCCCAGCCAGGCGATGGTGCGGAGGTCTTCCTCAGGGAGGTCCAGCAGGGGAACCCAGAGGGAATGGATGACGTAGCCCTTCTCCTGCCGGGAGTAGCGGACTTCCACTCCCAGCCGCTCCCGGATGCGGGCCAGGTCGTTTTCCAGCCGACGGCGGAGGGCCTTTCCCTCCGCATGGCCATAGGCCTCGTCCCCGACCGCCCCGCGGACCGCGTCCACCAGTTCCTTCCAGGTCGCGGGGCCCCGCTGGACCCGCCGGATGATGGCCAGACAGCGGGAGATGACCAGCCAGGTGCTTTCCCGGGTTCTGCGGACCATCGTCCCTCCTGTCCGGACGTTCGCCCCGACATTTGTTACGGGACGTGCCAGGCACTTTGCGCGGGGTTGCTCTCGCGCTTCCTGCGCTATGCGGGCTGGCCGCCGGTGGCCCCACGGGGCGAGGCCCCTCGGGCCGTGGCCCGACCCTCTTTCCTCAGGTAACTTCCCAGGATGCGGCGGATCCCGGCCCGCTCAAAGGCAACGGTGACCTGCCAGTCGTCCCCCATCGGGGCGACCTCCAGAACCAGGCCGGAGCCGAAGACGTCGTGCACAACCCCCTCGCCGATCCGGAAGGGCGGCGCGTCCGGCCTCCGGGTCGCTGGGTGGGGCGACCCGTTTGCATGGGCCGACGCAGCCTTTGCCGCGAGGCGATCCCAGGCCGTCGCGGGTCTGGATGCCCCACGGGGCGAGGCCCCCTCGGGGCGAGCCCCCTCGGGGCGTGGCCCTCGGGCCGTGGCCCCATCGGTGAGGGATTCGGGAATGTCTTCCAGGAAGCGGCTGGGGACGTTCGGCCCATACTCCCCCCAGCGGGCCCGCCGGAACGAGTAGGTAAGGAAGAGCCGATCCTTCGCCCGGGTAATGCCCGCTTAAAAGGGACGCCCCTCTTCCGCCAGCGCCTCCGGGTCGTCCAGAGACCGATTATGGGGGAGCATTCCCTCCTCCAGGCCGACGATAAAGACGACGGGGAACTCCAGCCCCTTGGCGCTGTGAAGCGTCAGGAGGACGGGGGCGTTGGCGTTCTCCGTCAGGTTGTCCACGTCCGAGACCAGCGCCACGACGGCCAGGAAATCGGCCAGGGTGGCGTCGGCGTACTGCGCCGCGACCGAGCGCAGTTCCTGGACGTTCTCCCACCGCTCTTCCCCCTCCTCAGTTCCATCCCGCAGATAGGCCTCGTAGCCGGTGTCGGCGATGATGCGGCCGATCAGGGAAGCCACGTCCAGGGACGCGCTGGCCGCGATCCAGGACTGGACCATTCGGCCGAAAGCGGCAAGGGCCGTCCGGGTGCGGGTCGGAGGGAGAACCCCCTCCTCTATGGCCTGCCAGAGGGAGATCCCGCGGGCACGCGCGACGTCCTCCAGCAGGCGGACCGTCTGAGCGCCGATGCCGCGGGGCGGGACGTTCAGGATCCGGAAGAGACTGGCGGAGTCGTGGGGGTTGTGGACCACCCGCAGGAAGGCGATGAGGTCCTTGATCTCCCGGCGGGCGTAGAACCGGGTGGCCCCGACGAGGCGATAGGGAAGCCCGGCCCGGATAAAGGCCTCCTCCAGCGCGCGGGATTGGGCGTTGATCCGGTACATCACCGCGCAGTCGCCCGGCTGGGCTTCCCCCGCGAGGACCAGCCCGGCGATGGTGTCCACGACGAATTGAGCCTCCTCATCGGGGTCGTAGGCCTCATGGACGACGATCTTCGGCCCTCGGCCGCGATGGGTGAAGAGCCGTTTGGGAGTCCGGTGGGGATTCCGGGAGATGACGGCGTTGGCGGCGTCCAGGATGGTCTGAGTGGAGCGGTAGTTCTGCTCCAGCAGGACGGTCGCCAGGTCGGGGTAGTCCTCCCGAAGGCGGAAGATGTTGCGGTAGTCGGCGCCCCGCCAGCGGTAGATGGACTGGTCCTCGTCGGCGACGACGAAGAGGTTCCGGTGGCGGCCTGCCAGTTGGCGCAGGAGGACATACTGGGCCATGTTGGTGTCCTGGAACTCGTCCACCAGAATGTGGAGATACCGCTCCTGGTAGCGGGCCAGGATGTCGGGACGCTCCCGGAAGAGGCGCACCGTCTCCATCAGCAGGTCGTCAAAGTCCAGCGCGGCGTTGGCCCGCAGGAGTTCCTGGTAGCGTTCGTAGACTCGCCGGGCCA
>DAOUBO010000062.1:12500-18387 GCA_034432695.1 Anaerolineae bacterium
AAGAAAAGCCTCTCAGCGTTGAGGCCCGGGTGCCCGTACCGCAAACCGACACTGGTAGGCTGGGGGAGGACCCTAAGGCGAACGGGAGAACCCTCGTTAAGGAACTCGGCAAATTAGCCCCGTAACTTCGGGAGAAGGGGTGCCCCGGTAGGGTGAAGGCCCTCGCGGCTGGAGCCCGAGGGGGCCGCAGTGAAAGGGCCCTGGCGACTGGTTACCAAAACCACAGGTCTCTGCTAACTCGTAAGAGGATGTATAGGGGCTGACGCCTGCCCAGTGCCGGAAGGTTAAGGGGAGGGGTTAGCCGCAAGGCGAAGCTCCGAACCGAAGCCCCGGTGAACGGCGGCCGTAACTATAGCCTGGACCGCTGTAGTTACGTAAATAAACCTGGCTATATGCTGGGAAGCCCGTCCCCTGAAAGGGGTGGAGGATCCGGCGGTACCCGACGAGAAGGCCCATCGGGTGACAATCCGTCCGGTGCGGGCAATCAGCAGGAAAGGCTCCTCGGAGCCTCCCAGGAGGCTATCGGATGGCCCTGAATGTGAAGCGCATTCCGCTCCTCTTGGCGAAGAAGAAGCGGGACTTCGCCTGGTTCAAGAAAATCGCTCAATTGGTCCGGGAGGGGCGGCACCTCACCGAAGAGGGGGTGCGGGAGATCTTCGCATTCAGGCCGAGATGAACGATGGGGGCTGTGGGCGGCGCAGGTACTCCGATGAGGAGATGCTGAGCCGTTTTCCCCCGAGGAGAATCCTCAGAGACCATACGCCAGGCCCTCAACGGGCAAACGGATAGCCGCCAGCCCGAAGAGGGATGAGATGGTCCGATCTCCGTGGCGACACGGAGGGCTCAGAGTGACCTCTGGGCCGCACTGGTCGGTGAATTCCGACCGGTGTAACGGAATGAACGGTCCTAAGGTTCATCGCGAGCCTTAGTAAAACCGAACTATATGCGGGGAACTCCTCACACAGCCGAGCGGTACTCGTCCATCCGGGCGATGGGCAGTAAAAATCCGCCGGACATGGGGACAATCCGCAGGGAAGGCTTCCGATGACGGAAGAACCCTCAGAGACTTTACGTTCGGCTTCGTCCGGTATGAAACTGGAAGCGCAATGGGTCGTGGGGTTCGTGGACGGAGAGGGATGCTTCTACGTGGGCATTCATCCCCACCCGGAGATGAGCGCGGGGTATCAGGTCCTGCCGGAATTCACGGTCGTTCAACACGAGCGGGATGTGCAGGTTCTGTATGCCCTGAAGGAATTCTTCGGGTGTGGGGTGGTGCGCCGGAATCGGGGAGACCGGATGGCGTACCGGGTGCGGAAGGTTGAGCACCTGAGGGAGCGCATTATCCCCTTCTTTGAGAAGCATCCCCTGAAAACGAAGAAACGGCTGGATTTTCTGAAGTTTCGGAGAATCCTGCTGCTGATGGAGCGCAACGAGCATCTGACCCCTGAGGGGATAGAGAAGATCCGCGCCATTGCGTGCACCATGAATACCGGGCGAAGAAGATAAAGTCCGGCCCCTCTGGAAACAGAGCGGGGGAAACCGAGCGAAATTCCTTGTCGGGTAAGTTCCGACCCGCACGAATGGCGTAACGACTGGGGCACTGTCTCAACGAGGGACCCGGCGAAATTGAAGTCGCGGTGAAGATGCCGTGTACCCGCACCAGGACAAAAAGACCCCGTGGAGCTTTACTGCAGCTTGGTACTGGGTTAGGACTTAGTCTGTGTAGGATAGGTGGGAGGCGGAGAAGCCGGGGCGCCAGCCTCGGTGGAGCCACCCTTGAAATACCACCCTGGCTAAGTCTTGGCCCTAACCCCTGGCCGTGATCCGGCAGGGGGACCGTGCCAGGTGGGCAGTTTGACTGGGGCGGTCGCCTCCTAAAGGGTAACAGAGGCGCCCAAAGGTCCCCTCAGGTGGAATGGAAACCCACCGGAGAGTGCAAAGGCATAAGGGGGCTTGACTGCGAGGCCTACAAGCCGAGCAGGGGCGAAAGCCGGGCTTAGTGATCCCACGGTACCGGGTGGAAGGGCCGTGGCTTACCGGATAAAAGCTACCCCGGGGATAACAGGCTGGTGAGGCCCAAGAGTTCACATCGACGGCCTCGCTCGGCACCTCGATGTCGGCTCGTCCCATCCTGGGGCTGGACAAGGTCCCAAGGGTTGGGCTGTTCGCCCATTAAAGGGATACGTGAGCTGGGTTCAGACCGTCGTGAGACAGGTCGGTCTCTATCCGGTGCGGGCGCAGGGGACTTGAGGGGAGCTGCCCTCAGTACGAGAGGACCAGGGTGGACAGACCTCTGGTGTGCCAGCTGTCCCGCCAGGGGCACCGCTGGGTAGCCATGTCTGGCAGCGATAACCGCTGAAAGCATCTAAGCGGGAAGCGCGCCCCAAGATGAGGTCCCCCACCGGGCCAACCGGGTAAGGCCGCCGGGAGACTACCGGTTAGATAGGCGGGAGGTGTAAGCGCAGCAATGCGTTGAGCCGACCCGTACTAACGGCCGAGGGCTTGCCGTGATGCGGAGAAATTGGAGCCGCACTCATCCGATTCGGTTGAAAGGCAGGTGACTGTCACCTCAAAGGTGACGGTCACCTGACGCAGTGGCCTCCTGGTGACTGGAGCGGCGGGGAAACACCCGGTCCCATCCCGAACCCGGCAGTTAAGCCCGCCAGCGCCGATGGTACTGGAGGGGCAGCCCTCTGGGAGAGTAGGTCGTTGCCAGGAGGCCCTTCTATTTTCTCAGCCCTGCTTACGATTCGGGGGACGGCGAGATCGCTGTCCCCCGAATTTTTTCCAGGGCAGCCAGGACGATCTCGGGCGGCGCCGGAAATCGGGCCGCAATGTGTCCACTTGACAAATTGCTGGAACTTGCTATAATTGTTACAGGCGACGTAGCTCAACGGTAGAGCAGGGGACTCATAAGCCCTTGGTTGGGGGTTCGAATCCCTCCGTCGCCACCTGGGGGCCCTGGAGCGCAGGACGAGTTCTGCGCTGCAGGGCGGTTATTACTTTTATCCCTTTTCCTCCACCACCCCAGGGGGGCGCGATGAAGAGACCGGTTACAATGGTCGCATGGTTATACGCCCCCGGACGGCTGAGCCTCTCGGAAGCCGCCGCCCTTTTGGGCCCGGATCCCGCGTTGCTGGAATTCCCCATCTACGACGCCGGCTTGGATGCCCGGGAAGTGGATGGGCAATCCCTCATCAGCAAGGAGAGCCTGCGGGACTATCTGGAGACCGCGCTGGAAGTGGCCCAGGGGCTGTGGGACTGAGCGGCTGGCATACCCTGCCTTGCTCCCTGCAACACATGGATGTGGCCCAACGCCCCACCCCTGGCGGGTGGGGCGTTGGGGTTAGCGCGGGACATCTATCCCAGGTGTGGGGGATGCTGGGTTTCTGGGGGCTCCTCTTCGGGGCGGTGACGATTGGGGTACTGAGGTGGTGGGGGATTGAAGGACCGGCACCAGGATGTCCAGTCCCGGCGGGACGGGGCCGGGCCGCTGGGGGTTCCAGGCCCGTCCGGTTGCCAGATAGAGAAGGACGGTTGCCAGCCCGGCCACGTTCTGGGCAAAGAGGGCCGGTGCCTGAGCCTGCTCCTGGGGCGTGAGCACGCGGGCGGTCTCCAGGGAGGTCCAGCAGGCGACCCCTTCGTCCACTCCGATCTGTTGCAGGTCCACTTTCGGCAGGACGACCCCCTGGCGGTGCAGGAGGCTCAGGTCTGGGCCAGGGTGACTCCCCACTTCAGCACCTGGGTGGCTTCCTGGGGAATCGCCAGGGCCGCCGCCGGGGTCGGCGGTTGTTCCGGTTCCACCAGGTAGATGCGGGGCGGGCCGTAGGGTGCTTCGGCGAAGACCTCCCGGGGCAGCCAGAGGCCCGGATGGTGGAGGGAGGCCCGTACCAGCGCCAGCGGGACCGCGAAAATCTCCTCGCGGGCCCCTTCCCGAACCCGGTACTGCAGGAAGAGCGGGCTGGCCTCAGAGAGGTCCGCGCCACAGGAGGTGCAGAATCGCTCCTGAAGGTCGGCGATTTCCGCCCGGCACTGGGGGCAGAGGCGGACCGGGCGGGTTGCCTCCACCAGATGCTCGTTGACCTGGGGCCCCGTCGTGCGCTTTTCCAGGACCTCATACTGCCCCTCCTTCAGCAGGGCCCCCTCCGGCAGGGGGGCGAAGGCCACCGTCGCGTGGGGCAGAGGGCGGGTCGGGGCGTCGGCATCGGCGGGGGAAGGGGGAAGCGGTGCGGTCGGCCTTTTCGGCTTTCTGGAGGGGCGCCGTCGCAGGAGCAGCACGATCAGCAGGACCAGCAGGAGCAGCAGGACAACCCCACACCCCAGCCCACCCAGAAGGAGGACGGGTTGAGGTATGGAAAAAGGGGTGGCTGTAGGGGAGGGTGTCGGGGCAGGGGCGGTGGGGGCCGCGGGGGACGGCATTTCGGTGGGAAATTCGGTGACCGCCGGAGGCGGTGCCCCAGGCGGGGTTTCGGCGGCTATCGGAGATGTGCCGGGGGAGGGAGTTTGAGCCCGGCTGGAGGATCCGGCGAAGGCCACGCCGCAGGCCAGAACCAGCGCCAGCCCGATGAGAAACAGACGAGTTGAACGTATATCCACCTCCTGACTACGGAGCGGCAGCCGTAAAGACGCATCGGACGGAGCCGAAACTGATCACGTCACCGGAGCGAAGGAAATTCAGGCGCGGCTGACAGCGAAAAGCGGCGTACCTTGCCGGGATAACCCTGGTCAACCGCACGAAATAAAACGGCGGCGGAAGGGCACTCCGCCGCCGTTCCCATTGGGAATATCCGGCTATTTGGCCTTGACCTTGATGGTCTTGGGCTTGATCTCTTCGGCCTTGGGCAGCGTGATGGTCAGCACGCCGTTCTCCAGCGTGACCTCCGCCTTGTCCACGTCCACCGGCACGTTCAGGACCAGGGAGCGGGTGAAAGGACCGTAGGGCCGCTCCTGGAAGAGGTACTGGACGTTGTCCAGCGGCGGGCGGAGTTCACCCCGGATGGTCAGTGTATCCCCCTGGATGGAGACGTCCACCTCTTCGGGCAGCAGGCCCGGGACCGAGGCGACGATAACGATCTCCTCCGGGGTTGTGTAAACGTCCACAGGCAGCCGTAACGGTTCCTCCGGCGTGCCGCGCCGCCATGTGCTCCACGGCCGGAAGAAAGGCTCCTCAAACAGCCGGTCCATCGCTTCCCGCAGCGTCATAATCTCTCGCAGAGGGCTGATCAGCGACATCCTCCACCTCCTATCCGAAGGGGTTGAGCGTTGCTGGAGGAAGGCGGCCGGCGCCCAGCGCCGGCCACCTTCTCTCTGTGCAGATTATTTCTTGGGCTTGACCTTGATGGTCTTGGGTTTGACCTCCTCCGCCTTGGGGAGCGTCAGGGTCAAAACGCCGTTCTCAAAGACGGCTTCGGCGTCGTCGGCGACGACGCGGGTGGGCAGGATGAAGGAGCGGCAGAAGGAACCGTAGTAACGTTCCTGACGCAGGTAGTTCTCTTCCTTGACCTTCTCCTCCCGCTTCACCTCACCCCGGATGGTCAGGGTGTCGCCGGTGACGCTGATCTCCACGTCCTCCGGCTTCACACCGGGGATGGAGGCCTTCACCACCACCGCGTCGTCGGTCTCGTACATATCCACCGCCGGAAGTTCCGTCCAGCGGGTCCAGGGCTCCCACGGACGGAGGAATGTCTCCTCCATCAGACGGTTCATCGCTTCACGCAGGCTCAGCAACTCCCGGAAGGGCTCCCACCTCATCAGCGACATGACCATCACCTCCTTTCCCCGCAGGGATGTTGATTTCCGTTTGCGCCTCCAATCATGCCACAACCGGATTAGAATCCCGCAAGAGGACGATTAGAATTGCGATAGAAAACAAGGTGCGGCCGGCGAC
>DAOUBO010000063.1:0-6862 GCA_034432695.1 Anaerolineae bacterium
CCTTCATCCGCGTCCTACCTTCTCGGCCGGTACTGGATCGCCTCCGCCAGATGGGCCGTCTCTATCTGCTCGCTGCCGGCCAGATCGGCGATGGTACGGGCGACCTTCAGGATGCGGTGGAAGGCCCGCGCGCTCATATGGAGTTGTTGCATCGCCGCCCGCACCAGCGCCCGCCCGCCCTCATCCAGCCGACAGTACTCCCGGATGTCCGTTGGGCCCATATCGGCGTTGCAGGTCAGCGGGGTGCCGGCAAAGCGGCGCCGCTGCATCTCCCGCGCCTGCTCCACCCGCTCCCGGACCGCCGCCGAAGGCTCCCCACGCCGGTCGTCGGTCAGTTTGTTGTAGTCCACGCGCGGGACCTCCACGTGGATGTCTATCCGGTCCAGCAGCGGCCCCGAGATGCGCTTCTGGTAGCGGGCGATGGCCGCCGGGCTGCAGGTGCACTCCCGCACCGGGTCGCCGTAGTAGCCGCAGGGGCAGGGGTTCATCGCCGCGATCAGCATAAAGCGGCTGGGGAAAACCAGCGTCCCGGTGGAGCGGGCGATGGAGACGACGCCATCCTCCATCGGCTGGCGGAGCGCCTCCAGCGTGTGGGGGTTGAACTCCGGCAGTTCGTCCAGGAAGAGGACGCCCCGGTGGGCCAGGGAGATCTCGCCCGGGCGGGGCCAGTGCCCGCCGCCCACCAGTCCCGGATAACTGATGGTGTGGTGGGGAGCCCGGAAGGGGCGGTGGCGAATGAGCGGCGTATCCGGCGGCAGGAGGCCCGCCACGCTGTAGATTTTGGTCACCTCCAGCGCCTCCTCCAGCGTCATCGTCGGCAGGATGGAGGGGACGGAGCGGGCCAGCAGGGTCTTCCCGGCCCCCGGCGGCCCGACCATCAGGACGTTGTGGCCGCCCGCCGCCGCTACCTCCAGCGCCCGCTTGACATGTTCCTGGCCCTTAATATCGGCGAAATCGGCCGCGTAGGCCGGGGGCAACACGGCCAGCGGGTCGTCGGCAGGAACGTAGCGGGGGATCTGCCGGAGCCCCTGCAGGTGGGCCACCAGTTGGGCCAGGTTCTCCACCGGGTAGACTTCCAATCCGTCCACCAGCGCGGCCTCGGGCGCATCGGCCGCCGGGACGAAAAGTCGCCGCAGCCCCTCCTGACGGGCGAAAGCGGCGATGGGCAGGACGCCGGGGATATGGCGGACGGAGCCATCCAGCGAAAGTTCCCCCACAAAAAGCGCCCCCTCCACGGCCTGAGGCCACGCCTGTTCCGACGCGATCAGAATGCCCACCGCGATGGGAAGGTCGTAGGCGGGGCCTTCTTTACGCAGGTCCGCCGGAGCCAGATTGATGGTGAGCCGACTGCGCGGAAAGGAAAGACCGGAGTTTTTGATGGCTGCCCGGACCCGCTCCGTGGACTCCTTGACCGCCGTGTCTGGAAGGCCGACGATCGTCAGGGAAGGAAGTCCGGGCGATGTATCCACCTCTACCTCTACAAGGACTCCCTCCAGGCCGATGAGAGCGCAACTGGTAACTTTGGCCAGCATGGATGTTCTCGTCTCAGCACGGAGTTCCGGGCTGTATTTAGTTTACCACACGTGGAAAGAAGGGGCAAGCGGTGGGGGATTCTCTTGACAACCTGGTCTACAGGGGTAAAATGAGAGGCGATGGAAGGAACACTGCTCAACGGACGGTATCGGCTGATAGAACTCATCGGCTCCGGCGGGATGGCAGTCGTCTACAAGGGGGTGGACACCCTGCTGCATCGCCCAGTGGCCATCAAGATTCTGCGCGAGGCCTACGCCGGCGACCCCGCTTTCCTGGCCCGCTTCCAGCGGGAAGCCCGCTCCGCCGCACAACTGGACCATCCCAACATCGTCACCGTCTACGACGTCGGGCAGGACGGCAACCTGCACTACATCGTGATGGAATACGTGGACGGGGAAGACCTGAAGTCCATCATCCGGCGGGAAGGGCGGCTGAGCGTGGAGCGAGCCGTAGACATCGCCCACCAGATCGCCGCAGGAGTCGGGCACGCCCACAGGATGGGCATCATCCACTGCGATATCAAGCCCCAGAACATCCTGATCACACGGGACGGGCTGGTCAAGGTGACCGACTTCGGCATCGCCCGCGCCCTCTCCGAGTCCGGCCTGACGGACCCGGAAGTCGTCTGGGGAAGCCCGACTTATTTCTCCCCCGAGCAGGCGGCCGGAGAGCGGCCTGTCCCCGCCTCCGACGTCTACAGCATCGGGGTCGTCCTCTACGAGATGCTGGCCGGGGTACCCCCCTTCCGCGCGGAGAAGCCGACTGCGCTGGCCCTGATGCACCTGCGGGAAGAGCCCCCACCCCTCTCCCTCCACAACCCCCAGGTGCCTGCTCAACTGGAGTGGATCGTTCGTAAACTCCTGGCCAAAGAACCCGCCGCCCGCTACCGGACCGCAGAGCAACTGGCCATTGTCCTGCAGGAGTACCGGGAGCGGATGGCCCAGGCAACGGGGGCCTACCTGCCGCCCTGGACCCGCCCCACCCCTCAGAGGCCCAGCCCTCCATCCGGCAAGACGGAGATTCCCTCTCCATCCGGACGTGTAGCCCCGCCGCGACGGGAAGCCGTTGGCCCGGCCAGCCCTCCCCCGGAAACGGAAAAAGGACCCGACTGGCTGACCTGGCTCCTGGGGGCCATCGCGATGGTCGCCGTTATCGGGCTGATCCCCCTCTGGGCGCTGGTCTATCAGGCCTGGACCCGTTCAGAGCGCTACGCCCCTCCCACGCCCTCCACCCCGACCGCGACGGTGGCACTGGTTTCCGTGCCCGACGTTCAGGGGAGGCCATGGGAGGAGGCGCGGGAACTCCTGGAAGCGGCCGGGCTGCGCTTCACGCTGGAAGAGCAGAAGGGGGCCGTCGCGCCGGAGGGAACCGTCCTCCGCCAGGAGCCCCCGGCCGGTGAGCGGGTCCCTGCCGGAACGGAGGTGCGGCTCTTCATCGCCGGGAAGCCCGAAGAGAAGGTCGTGCCCCCGCTGGTCAACGTCCGCTCCGACCTGGCCCGCATTGCGCTGGAACAGGCCGGCTTCCAGGTGGTGGAGCAGATCGTCTGGAGCACGCAGCCGATCAGCACCGTACTGGCCCAGGATCCCCCGCCACAGACACGCCTCCCCGCCGGCAGCACGGTGACGCTGACCGTGAGCGGCGGCACCGCCGTTCCCATCCCCCTCCAGGTCAACCTGGGAAACATCATCGTCCTGGAGGAAGCGGAGGTCCTGCAGGCCCGGGTCCGTCCCGGTGAGATTTTCGCCCTCTCCCTTCGCTGGCGTCCGTTGACGACCATCTCCACCCGCTACGTTGTCTTCGTCCACCTCATCGGTCCCAACGGCAGCCTGATCGCCCAGGAGGACATAGAGCCCCTCCGGGGCGCCCGCCCGACGGACACGTGGGTCCCTCAGATGCCCCTCTGGGACCCCCATCAGGTCCCGCTCCCGGCGAACGCCCCTCCCGGAACCTACCAGGTCCGGGCCGGGATGTACCCGGTGGGACAACCGGAAAACCGCCTCGTCGTGGTGGACCCGGGGTTGACCAGCGTGGAGGCCCACAGCATCCTGATCGCGCGCATAGAGGTGGGACCGTAGCCCAATAGCGTGGTAGATTTCAGCCAGGATGCATGAGCCTGTCGGCTGCCTGGCGGCCCTGTGCCCAGAACCGATCTACCCGGGAGTTTGCCATTCTCAGCCTGTACGTCGTTCTGCCCCTTCTGACCCTGGCCGCGCTGACCCAGACGACGGCGCTGGCCGGAATCTCCCTCTTCGGGGCCCATCCGGACCTGGTCTTCCTGCTGGTGGTCGGATGGGCCTTTCTGCGCGGCCCGGCGGAAGGGTCCGTCTGGGCCTTCGTTGGCGGCCTGCTGCTGGACCTGCTCTCCGGGGGGCCGCTGGGGGGCTTCTCCCTGGCCCTCCTGGCTGCCGCCATCCTGGCCGGACAGCCGTGGGGGCGGGAGTTGGGCTCCACCCTCTTCCGGCTCTGGCTCCTGACTCTGGTCGCCTGCTTCCTGTACCACCTCGTCCTCCTGCTGGCGACCAGCGTCACCGGGCATCCGGTCAACTGGCAGTACGGGCTCTCCCACGTCACCGCGCCCTCGGCAGTCGCCAACAGCCTGCTGGCACTGGTGGTCCACTGGCCCCTCGTCTGGCTGGACCGCCGAACCCGTCCGGAGGGGTTCACGCTGAATGGCCACTAAGATCAACAGGCGAATCGGAAAGGCGAATTCCAGAAACGATCCGCCCGAGCCGCTCCCGGCGCGGGGGCTGGCCCGCCGCCTGGCGCTGTTAAGGGCCTCGCCCCGGCTCCTGCTGCTGGGCCTGCTCCTTCCTGCCATCCTGACCCTCTACGCCCTGCGCCTGTACCGCCTGCAGGTGGTGGAGAACGAGCAGTGGGTCGCGATGGCCCACGAACAGCGCGCCGAACTGGTCTCCATCCCCGCCCCGCGCGGCCTCATCTACAGCCGGGACGGCGAACCCCTGGTGCGCAACGTCCCGGCCTTCCGGATCGTCCTCGTCCCTGCCCTCCTGCCGGACAACGATCTGGCCCGGGAGACGGAACTGAGACGGCTGGCCGCGCTGCTGAACATCCCCTACAGTCAGGAAGGGGAACGGCCCGGGCTGAAGGAGCGGGTGGACCTGGCCGTAAAGGCCGGAAGCCCCACCTACGCGCCCTATGAACCCCTCATCGTCGCCGACAACGTGGATCGGGAGAAAGCCCTGCTCATCGCCCAGGCAGGAGACCTGATCTTTCCGGGCGTCAACGTGGAGGTCGCTTCCCGCCGTCAGTACCCCTACGGCTCCCTGGTCGCCCAACTGGTTGGATACCTGGGGGCCATCCCCGCGGAGCGGGCTGCGGATTATATCGCCCTGGGCTACAACCCTGCCACCGACCGGGTCGGCTACGCCGGGGTGGAACTGACCTTTGAAAAGTGGCTGCGGGGAACGCCGGGCCAGCGCTACCAGGAGACGGACATCCTGGGGCGCGTCGTGCGGGTTCTGGGCGACGAGATCCCCCCCGTCCCCGGCCACAACGTCTACCTGACGATTGACCTGGAACTCCAGCAGGTCGCGCAGCAGGCGCTGATGCGGGGAATGGAGCGAGCCAACTCCCGACGGGGCGTCGTGATCGCGATGGACCCCCGAACAGGGGAGATTCTGGCGATGGTCAGCCTGCCCACCTACGACAACAATCTCTTCGCCGAAGGCATCCCCCTGGAAGAGTATCAGCGCCTTCTGGAAGACCCCCACCGCCCGCTGGTCAACCACGCCATCGCCGACCAGTTGCCGCCGGGGTCCATCTTCAAGATCGTCGTCGCCGCGGCCGCGCTCCAGGAGGGCGTGCTGACGCCCCGCACCCGCCTGAACTGCCCCGGCATCATCATGCTCCCGAACAAGTACTACCCCAACGACCCGGAGCGGGCTCAGCCCTTCTACTGCTGGAAGCGGACGGGCCATGGCTGGCTGGACGTCGTCAACGGGCTGGCCTTCTCCTGCGATATTTTCTTCTACCAGGTCGGCGGCGGATACGAACGGTTTACGGGGCTGGGACTGGACCGGATCGTCCAGTACGCCCGCCTTTTCGGCCTGGGCGAGCCGACGGGGATTGAACTGGAGCAGGAAGCGCCGGGCCTGGTCCCCACGGCCCGCTGGAAGCGGCTGACCATCGGCGAGAACTGGTCCACCGGCGATACCTACAACCTCTCCATCGGACAGGGATACCTGCTGGTGACACCGCTGCAGATGGTGAACGTGATGGCTGCGACGGCCAACGGCGGCACCCTCTACCGGCCGCGCATCGTCCACCACATCACCGACGCCCAGGGGAACGTGGTCGTCCCCTTCCGGCCGGAGATCATCCGGACACTCCCCATCTCGGCGGAGAACTGGAGCCCCATTCACCAGGGGCTGGAGGGAGCCGTCGCCTACGGAACGGCGACCCGTGCCCAGGTCGCGGGGGTTCGCGTCGCCGGGAAGACCGGAACGGCCCAGTTCTGCGACGACATCGCCCGGCAGATGGGCATCTGTCGGGAGGGGTTCGCCCAGCCCACCCACGCGTGGTTTATGGCCTACGCCCCGGCGGAAGACCCCCAGATCGCGCTGATCGTCTTCATCTACAACGGCGGAGAAGGCTCCTCGGTAGCCGCGCCGGTGGCGCAGGAGATTCTGGAATGGTATTTCCACGAAAGAGTCCGGAGCCCGTAGCCCTATGGAGACCCGGTGTGAGGTTCTGCGGGTAGAGAACATCTCCGTCGCCTACGACGGGCGGATTGCGCTGGAGGACGTAACCTTCTCGGTCCGGGAGGGGGAGCGCGTTGCGGTCGTCGGCCCCAACGGCGCAGGGAAATCCACGCTCTTCAAGGTCATCGTCGGCCTGCTGCGGCCGAACCGGGGAGAGGTGGTGGTCCTCGGCTGCGACCCGTTCCGGCTTCGGGCCCCCGTCGGCTACGTCCCTCAGCGAGAGGATGTGGACCTCTCCTTCCCGGTGACAGTGGCAGACGTGGTGATGATGGGGCGGATCCGGGAGATGGGGTGGCTGCGCTGGCCCTCCCGCCGGGACCGGGAGGCGGTCCGGCAGGCCCTGGAGGAGGTCGGGTTGGCCCATCTGGCGGACCGCTCTCTGGACGAACTCTCCGGGGGGCAACTCCAGCGGGCCTTCATCGCCCGCGCGCTGGCCCAGGAAGCCCCCCTGCTTCTAATGGACGAGCCATTCTCCGGCCTGGACGCAACCAGCGAGGAGGCCGTCCTGGAACTCCTGGACCGCCTGCGGGCGCGCGGGATCACCGTCCTTCTGGCGACCCACGACCTCACCCTGGCTGCGAACCGCTTTGACCGTGTACTCCTGCTGA
>DAOUBO010000064.1:0-6879 GCA_034432695.1 Anaerolineae bacterium
CACGGCCCGAGGGGCCTCGCCCCGTGGGGCCACGGCCCGAGGCGAGGGGAGGGGGCAAGGGGGTGGGGTGAGGGTGCGGTCGGATTGCCAATCCGACTTACAGGCCGTTGCGGTTGGGAACGGGCGTGTCGGATTGCCAATCCGGCTTACCTGGGTATCAGGTTGTCCAAATATGTTGCCCAAAGCATCTCGCCAGGAAATGGAAATACGCCCGAGCCTGGCCGGAAAAGTGGCGGGTGGATGAATTGTGGTATATAATTATAGCAGGCGGCGATCCTGACCCCAAAAACTCCTGGCACAAACAGATGAGCGGCAATGCCAACGATCTCTGGCGCCGGCGCGCGCTGGACCTGCTCCTCATCGCTGTGAGCGGAGCCGCCGTGCCTGCCACCATACTGCTTCTGAGAGAGGCCGTTCTGGATCCGCGCCAGCGACCAGCGGCGGTTGCCTACGGCGCTCTGTATGGCCTCATCCTTCTGCTGGCCCTCCTGCACTGTCTGCCCTTCCGCCTGCGGGCCTGGGGGTTCATCGGCATCGGCTACGCGGCGGCGGCGATCGCAATGGCCCGGGGAGGCCTGGTCGGCGACGGACGGTTATACCTCTTCGTTCTCCCCCTCGTGGCCTGGTTTCTCCTGGGTTCTCGCGCGGCCGGTGTGGCCATTGCGCTCAGCGGGCTGGAATACGGTTTCTTCGCCCTCGCCGCGGCCCGGGGGCTCCTCTCCCGCTGGCTCGTCCGTACTGACAATTCCCTGATGCCGGTGGACTGGCTCGCGGCCGGAGCGGTCATGTTCCTGGGCCTCGTCGCTGTGGGCGCGCTCCTCTGGGAGTATGACTACCTCCAGCGCCGTACCCTGCAGGAGACTCGCTCCCTTCAGTCCCGCTACCAGGCCTTCACCGAGGCCAATCTGGCCGGTATCTACGTCCTTCAGGACAGCGTGATCCGCTACATCAATCCGGCCCTATGCCGTATGCTGGGCTATCGGGAGGATGAGGTGGTGGGCCGGATGGGGGTGAACGAACTGATCCACCCCGACGATCGGGCGATGGTGGAGGAGAACATCCGCCGACGGCTGGGCGACGAGCCGACGGGAGGCCGCTATCTCCTGCGGGCGTTGCGGAAAGACGGCTCCACCCTCTACTGCGAGGTACTGGCCCGCCGGATAGAGTATGAAGGGCGTCCGGCCATCCTGGGCGCTGTTCTGGACGTGACCGAACAGGTGGAGATGGTTCGGCGTCTGGAACGACAGGTGGCCCGGTTCAACCTGCTAAGGAAGATCGCCCATCAGATCTCCGAACTCAGCCATCCCGACGTGGTGATGGATCGGGCCGTCCGCCTGCTGGTGGAGACCTTCGGGTACCACCACGCCGCGATTTTCGTCCAGGACCCGGAGAGGGGGGACATGGTGATGCGGGTTCGCGCGGGCCAATTTGCCGACCTCTTCCCGCCGGATCACCGGCTTCCTCCTGGCAAAGGAATGGTGGGCTGGGTGGCCCGGACTGGCCACACCCTTCTGGCCAACGATGTGGAACAGGAGCCTCGCTACGTCAACCTCTATCCGGGCCGTATCCCGACCCGGGCCGAATTGGCCATCCCCCTGCGGATGGGTGACCGGGTGCTCGGTGTTCTGGATGTCCAGAGCCCTCAGCGGGACGCCTTTACTCCCGACGATGTACAGACAATGGAGGCGCTGGCGGACCAACTGGCGGTGGTGCTCCACAATGCCGGCCTGTACGCCACGCTGCGGGCCAACGAAGCCACGGCCCGGGCGCTGCTGGATGGCCTGACGGACGCAGTCCTCCTGCTGGACGCAAAGGGCACGATCCGGGCAGTGAACCAGGAGATGCTTCGGCTGGCGGGGAAACGCCTGGCCGAGATTGTGGGGCAACCGGCTGCCGCCCTGGATTTTATCCTGCCGCCGGAAGAGATAGGGGCCGTTTTTCGGGAGGGGCGTGTTATCCGCTCAGACCGTTGTGTCGGGGACCGCTGGTACGAGTACACGATAAGCCCTTCGGTGGATGCGAACGGTCAGGTTGCCCGGATGGTGGTGTTGATCCGGGACATCACTGATCGGCGGCGGATGGAGCGTCAGATAGCCCAGGCGGAACAACTGGCGGCCCTGGGACGGCTGGCAGCCTCGCTGGCCCACGAGATCAACAACCCCCTTCAGGTCATCCAGGCCCGTCTGGAACTGGCGCTGGAGCGGCCGGTCTGGGGGCCGGAGGAGCGGGCTGGGCTGGAGGTTGCCCTGGAGCAGACCCGGCGGCTGGCCGAGACAGCCCAGCGGGCCCTGGGATTGGCCCGCCCGTCGGACGGGAAGCGGCAGGCGGTCTGGCCCCGGGAACTGATCACCCAGGCGCTTCTCCTGGTCCGTCACCGGCTGGAGCGCTCCGGCGCCCAGGTGGAGACGGATGTGCCGGAGGGGCTGCCCCCCCTGTGGGTTGTCCCTTCCGAGATCCTGCAGGTGCTGGTCAACCTGCTCCTCAACGGCGTGGAGGCTATGCCGGAGGGCGGGCGTCTGGGGATCGCGGCCGGATCCACCGACGGTGAACTCTGGCTGCGGGTCACCAACGAGATCTCGTCTCAGGCGCCTCCCGACGGCCAGCGGCTCTTTGAGCCCTTTTTCACGACCAAGCCCGGCGGGACTGGCCTGGGGCTGGCCATCAGCCGCCAGATTGTGGAACGGTACGGGGGGCGGATGACGGCGGAGGTCGACGAAGGCGGCTCCGGTATGGCTTTCACCGTCTACCTGCCCGTGGAGCCGGGCAGGCAGGAATAGGGGTGACCGGAGGCCGCCTCAGGCGGCAGGCCTGCGCGACGCGCGAACCGCGGAGGGTAGAAATGAACGACGGACGTGCGCGTGCATTTTCTCCCCGGGTCCTGATCGTGGACGATGAGCCCAGCGTGCGTCAGGTGTTGAGGACGGCCTTGGAAGGGTGGGGGTACGAGGTGGAGGAGGCGGCGTCGGGAGAGGAGGCCCTTTCCCGGTTGGCGGCCCGTCGCTACGACCTGCTCCTGCTGGATCTGCGGTTGACGGGGATGGACGGGGTGGGGGTGATGCAGCGGGTTCGCCTGAGCCGTCCCGACCTGCCCATCATTATCCTGACCGGATATGCCACGCTGGAGAGCGCGATTGCAGCGGTGCGCTGCGGTGCTGCCGATTACCTGCTGAAGCCCGTGAGCATCCGCGAGATCGCCCGCGCGGTGGAGCGGGCACTTCAGCGGTCGGCGATAGGCCCGATGTTGGGAGAATCCACCCCGAAGGTCCTCACTGTTGGCCCCCTGACGCTGGACCTGCAGGCCGGCCGCCTGACCATCACGGGGCCGGATAGGGAGTGTCGGGTAGTGGGCCTGACTCCCGGCGAGGTGGCGGTGCTGGCCTGCCTGATGCGGTCGCCAGGGGAGGTGGTGACCCATTCGGCCCTGGCCCGGGAGGTCTGGAACCTCTCGCTGGACCCCGAACAGCCGCGCGATATCGTCCGGGTTGTCATCCACCGGCTGCGGAGCAAGATAGAAGCGGATCCCCGTCATCCTTCCCTCATCCGCACCGTCTTCGGCCGGGGATACCGGCTGGAGGTACCTCCTCTGTCCTCATCCACGGCCATCAACACCCCGCCCGACGAGGGCCCCGGCAAATTGTAATGAAATTGTAATAACTTTTTGGGCATATAGGGGGTATAATATAGAAGCAGAGACGCCGACACAGGCCTCCCGATCTCCAGACAGCAGGTCAGGGGCCGCGTTTCTCAACCTGTAGCGCTATCCAGACCCCGACAGAGGTGAAAGATCCCGGGGGTTGTTTCTTTTTGTCCCGTGTCGGGAAAGGGGGATACAATGCCGTTCGGAGAGAGGACCGATGGGGAAACCCTCCGTCTCCCCAGGCCGCTGAGAGTGCTCACCCCGCAGCAGATCGTGGAGATTGACCGTGCCCTGGAAGAGATCGGCTCTTTCGGGGAAGTGCGGCTGATCAAGGCGAAGGGGAAACTGCGCTTCATCCAGCGGCTGGAGAGCCGGGAACTGCCGCGGGGAGCGCGGGAGGAATGACCGACGCCTGAAGGAACGATCCCGGGGATGGCTTGTACAACCCACCGTTCGGGGGTATACTAACAGACTGGGCGGGGAATTCCCCCTGAATCCTCCAGCAGGAGAGCCAGAATGGAAGAAGAAATAGACCTGCGAGAATACGTCCTGGTCCTTATCAAATACTGGAAATGGATCCTGGGAACGGCCGTTGTCGCAGCGGTCGTTGCCCTGGTGGTGAGTTTCCTCCTCCCTCCCACCTACGAGGCCACGGCCCTGGTGGCCGTCACCAAACCCCGCTACGTGATGCAGTTTGACCCCCGGATTGAAACCCTGAATAACATCCAGCCGGCCTACAAAGCCTATCCGGAACTGGCCTCCGGCGACGAGGTTCTGCAAGAACTGGTGGCCCGGCTGAACCCCCGGCCAGAGGGGGTGGAGACTCTGCGGGATTTGAGAGGGAAGGTGGAGGCCAAATCGGGGGCGGATCCCAGCGTGATCCGCCTGACCGTCCGCTACCGGGACCCGGAGGCCGCCGCGCACATCGCCAACCTCTGGGCCGAAATCTTCGTCCGGCGGGCCAATGAGGTTTACGGCACCGAGGGCCAATCGCAACTGCAGTTCTATCAGGGGCAACTGGAGCGGGCGAAGGCCGAGTTGGCTGCGGCCGAGGAAGCGCTGGTGGAATTCCAGGCCCAGAACCGGGCCATCATCCTGGAGAATCGGCTGGACTCCTACCGGCAGATGCAGGCGGACTACCTGGCCGACCAGCGTCAGATTACCTACATTGTGCAGGACATCCAGGGGTTGCGGGAACAGTTAAGCCGCCAGCCCGCCGATCAGCCGGCAACCCTGGCGGACCAGTTGACCGCGCTCTTCCTGCAGATCAAGGCCTTCAATGCCCAGGCCTCGGCGCCCATCCAGTTGCAGGTGGATAGCGCGGCGACCCTTTCGGAGAAGTCGCTGCCGGAACAGATCGCCTTCCTGGACGACCTGGTGCGGGTTCTGGAGGCCAAGTCAGCCGAGATTGAGGGGCGGCTGGCGGAACTGGAGCCGCGGATTCTGGCCCTGCAGGAGGAGTTGCAGCAAATCCGTACCGAAGAAGACCGTCTGACCCGGGCGCGGGACGTGGCGCGAGAGACGTATATGACGCTGGCGCGGAAGGTGGAGGAGGCCCGCATTGCCGCCGAGGATGCCTCCACGGGCGAGGTTCGGCTGGCCAGCCAGGCAGCCGTGCCCGAGAAACCCGCCAGCCCCCGCAAACTGCTCAACACCGCCGTGGCGGGCGTCCTGGGGCTGATGCTGGCGGTCTTCGGGGCGTTCGTGACGGAATGGTGGCGGAGCGGGGGAGTTGAAACCACGGATTTCACGGATTCCACAGATTGTTTTAATCCATGAAATCCGTGCCATCCGTGGTTCAAAAGCATCCATCTGTGAAATCCGTGCCATCCGTGGTTAGAATCTGGCCATCCGGATGCCCACTGGAGCGAAGTTTCCGAAAGTTCGGAACAGATCGGTGGTATCATGAACCGCTGGAAGGACTGGTATGAGCAGTTGGACCTCTATTACATCCCGCCCCGGTATCCGAACGGTTTCGCTTCGGGCAAGCCGGCCGATTACTTTACCGAAGCCCAGGCCGATGAAGCCCTACTTTTCCTTCTTCTCCCGCCGCCCGGGAGTTGGCCTGGACCTTCTCCTTTCCGGTCCGGAACTCCCTCCCGGGCTGGCGGAGGCCGTAAAGGGGAGCCTCCTGCTGGCCGCGCGGGGTGAACAATGAAGCATGCGCTGAGCGTTCTCAACGAACTGAAGGCAAAAGGGCTGATCAGGGATTACGCCATTGGTGGGGCCATTGCGGCCCTGAGGTGGACGGAGCCCTTTTTCACTCAGGACCTGGATGTTTTTATCATCCTGGAGGAGGAAACGGCGGAGGAAGGCCTGATCATCCTGTCGCCCATATACGAGTATCTTCAGAGCAAAGGGTACGTATGGAAAGGGCACTGGATCATCGTAGAGGGAATCCCCGTGGACATTTTCCCTGCGGACGTTCTGGAAAGGGAAGCGATCGGCGATGCGGAGGAAACGGAGTACGAAGGAGTGCCGACGAAGGTTATTCGGCCAGAGTATCTGATTGCACTGTTCCTGAGAGCGGGACGGGACAAAGACTTTATGAAGATTCGGCTGCTGCTGGAACAGAGCGAAATCCGCAGGGAAAAATTGCAGGAGATTTTGGGCCGACACGGTTTAGACGAGAAGTGGAGGATGTTTGAAGAGAAGCATGGAGGGTGAACGGAAAATTCTCATCGGCGGCCGGATATTCCGGCGAGAAGACCTCTTCCAGGCAGAAGGGGAAGCCCGGAAGGAACGGGCCCGGCTGCCTCTGGAGGAGAAAATCCGCATTCTGGTCTCCCTGCAGCAACTGGCCCGTGACTGGGGGCGCAAAGGGGACATCATCGTTTGGAAGATTTAGCCTGCCTCCAGTCCGCGCAGGAACCACGGATTTCACGGATCACATAGATTTTTTGAATCTGTGAAATCCGTGTAATCCGTGGTTCAAAGAAAACCATCAGTGAACTCCGTGCAATCCGTGGTTCAACAACCATCCGTGAAATCCGTGGTTCAAAAGCTCACCCTCGGTGCGCTGGCCGTGGTGTGGCGGCCCCCCCCCGGCCGCCCCCTGGCCGCCGCTGCGCTCCACAACGGCGCCGCGCTCCTCCTGCGCCCCCGCTGGCAGGAAGCCGCCGGGGATGCCGGACTCCCGGCCTGTGGAGGCGATGCGGCCCCCCTCCCTGCCGGGAACTGGCTCAGGCGGGCGTTGGCCCTGGACCCGCAGGACGAGCGGGCCTGGCTCCTGCGGGGCCGCG
>DAOUBO010000065.1:0-2548 GCA_034432695.1 Anaerolineae bacterium
GAACGCCAAAGACATACTTCTCCAGATAGGCCTGGAATCCCTCGGCCGTCCGGGTCGCCGCCGCGTACTCCTGGATGTGCTCCGCGTCGTAATCGTAGACGCGGTAGACGGAGGTAGGGTGGGCGGAGAAGGGCAGGTGGACGACGTGCGAGACCTTGAAACCGGGGATGACCGTCCGCTCCGGCTCGCGGCGGATGATTTCCGTGGGGACCAGTTGTTCGGTGATGACGATCACCCGCTGGCTGGCCTTCACCTGCTCCTCGTTGTCCCAGCGCGGGCCGTAAATCCAGGCGTTGCCCTCCTCATCTGCCACCTGGACCTGGACGACGGCGACGTCGGGCACCAGGGGCCGGAGCGCCAGCCACTCCTCGCCGGTAAAGGGGTCCTGCACCATGGCCACATTCTCCGGCGCGATCTGCTGCAATCGGGCCAGGATATCCGAGCCGCGCAGGGAGCGGATGGGGATGAAGGGCAATCCCAGGGCGCCCGCCAGGTAGCGGAAGGCCACCGAGAGACTGCTGTATTCCTCGGCGATCAGCGTGCCGGATTCAATCGCGCGGTTCACGTTGTTGAGCCGCCCGAAGCGGTCCAGCGAACCGCCGCCGTAAATCATCCGCTCCACCGCCCCCGCTCCCACCAGCAGGTCCGCATCCATCCCCCCGACACACTGGGAGACCGTCAGCCTGCGGATGCCCTGACGGATCACCTCGCGCGCGAAGGCCATATTGCAGCGGGTGATGGCGAATCCGGAAAGGGCTACATGCGCGCCGGAGGGAATAGACGCTACGGCCTCCGCAAGGGTTGCCAGTTTGCTCATCTTCCCCTCCCTATTCAAACTTCGGACGGGAATCAAAGACGACCAGCAGAAGATTGCAAACCCCCTCCTCCACTTTGATCTCCGCCAGTTCCACCGGCCGGTCCAGGACCTCCTCAATCGCCAGCACAATCAGGTTGGCCGGGATGCAGGTGAAGGGCTCCACCCCTTTGGAGACCAGCCGCTGCTCCACCGGCACGTGCAGGCAACCCCGCACCTGAACCCGCAGCAGTTTGTCCTCCAACTGATGGGAGACCTCGGCGACCAGCCCCTCTTCCTGCAATATCTGCTTGATGACCTCAATGATCGGTTCTACTTCTTTCTTCTGAATCCTGGGGAGACACTTGCTCAGAAAATAATCCCGTCCCACTGTCGTCACGCGGAAGCGGGCCCCCTTGCCGCGCTCGTCCCAGAACGCCTTTTGCAGGTCGTGGACGATGCTGTTGACGTAATCCAGAGAGACCTGGCGCTCGCTCATCACTCCCCCTTTTTCTCGTAGTAGGGAACGCCCCATTTCTCGCGGTAGACCAGTTCGTGCAGGGGGATGCGCGGCCGGGGCCGGGGGTAGCGCGCGGGGTGGCCCACGGCGACGATGCTGACAATCTTCAACTCCTCGGGCACACCCAGCAGGGCCTTCAGACGTTCCTCGTCCCGGATGTCAATGCAGGGCGCAATCACCCAGCAGGCCCCCAGACCCAGCGCCGTCACCATCAGCAGCATGTTCTCAATAGCCGCCGACGTGTCGTAGGGCAGGTCCCAGACGTCCTTGCGGCCGCAGACGACGATGCTGACCGGCGCCTCGGCGAGGAAGGCGGACACCTGCCCGGACGTCAGTTTCTCAAAGGCCGCCTTCCGCTTCGCCTCATCCTCCAGACTGGCGAACCGTTCCTGCATTTTCTGGGTGACGAACTCCGCGGTGAACCGGCGCCCGCTCCCGCCGCCCGCGATGGCCCCCATCCGTTTTCGCGTCTCCGGGTCCCTGACGATGATGAACCGCCAGGGTTGCGCGTTCTCGCCGGAGGGCGCCTGACGGGCCGCCTCCAGAATCATCTGCAGTTCCTCCTCCGATACTGGCTCCTCCGTGTACTGCCGAATACTCCGGCGGTCCTGGATCACCTTCTGCACGGCCTGAACCAGGTCATAAAGTTCTGGCATGGGGTTCCTCCTCCAAACATCGGTGAACGCTGTGCCGGGAAAATAAATGAGGGTTGAGGACGGCAAGTTCGCCGTTTTCCTCAACCCCCACCGCATCTCCTCTCCCCCATACCGGGCCAGCACAAAAGGGCCAACGCGAATGAAGGCTCCCGAAGGGAAGACATCGGTACAGGGAAAAGAGCATATACCCGTTGCATGCCGAAACGCCGGACCAGGAAAGGGCCATAAGACGCTCCTTCACAGTCACCCTGGCTGTATCGTAGAATGATACAATGTATCATTCAGCAATACATTATACCGCGCTTCAGCCCGTTTGTCAAGGGGGATGCGGTTCAGATCTGGCAACGGTGTTCGGCCGCGGAATTTACAAGAAAAAGCAAGTGTCTGGAGGGCTATCCGGCCCTTTTACCGGTGTGCTGAATTTTGAAGCATCCGGAGCAGGATGCCCCAGGGAGCGAAGGCCCCTGGTAATGCGGGGAATACGCTGAGGGGGCTGGTACACGAGACGACATCGGTGCAGGGGGCGGTGTCGCAGAGGGCTGAAACAAAGAGCGGGTTTTGCGGCGGCCTTTGGCCGCC
>DAOUBO010000066.1:0-1919 GCA_034432695.1 Anaerolineae bacterium
GGCCGTGGGACGGGGGCAGTTTTCCGATGACGGATCCGTTCCTCCACCCAGCGAACCATCTCAGCGGGGGAGATGCCCAGGACGAAGAAGAGGCCGAGGGCCCAGGCTGTCAGCAGCACCAGCGCTGTGCCGGCCCCTCCCACCCCCCGAACCAGTCCGTCGCCCAGGGCCATGCCCAGAAGCCCCCCGCCTTGCCCCGCCTCGGCCATCGCCGTGCCGGGGAGACGGGTGATCCAGCGCCCGACGAAATGCGCCGTGGTCACAAAAGCCAGAAAGAGCAGCACAAACCCGGCCACCTGCTCCGGCTGGGGCCTGGGGACTCGGTCTCCGAAGCGCCGCAGAACCAGGTAGAAGCCCACCGCGCCGGCAAAGAAGGGAACGAAGAACATCCCCCACCCGAAGGCCCGTCCCAGGAAGCGGACCCAGGAGCCCAGGACGACCCCTCGCTGGACGGAGAGAAGCGCCAGCACCGTCAGGGCGGCGATCCCCATCAGGGTATAGCCCAGGGCATCCAGCGCCGCGTCCGTGCTGATGTGGACCGCCGGCTTCGGCGAGCGCCGGGATCTCTTCGGTCGCGGCTTTTTGTCCTTTCCGGCAGACTTTCGTTTCGCGGCCATTCTGTGGAGATTATAACACAGCCTGGCGTCTCAAGCCAATCCCGATCGCTTCCGGGGAGCACAGAGAGCGCTTCTTGCAGAAAGGCTGTCTTTACCGCCGAGACGCAGAAGGCGCAGAGATTAGATGATTAGATAATGTAGAACTCTGCGCTCTCGGCGCCTCTGCGGTGAGTTTTTGCAGTGAAGTCAATGCATCCAGGCCCCCTTCGCCTTGACAGGATGCTGGTTTTGTTATACCTTTAGAGCAGAGCATCCGCAAGAACAGAGTGGAGCATTCACCCGTGATGAAAATAGACAAAACCGTCCACCCATATGCAGAGCAACAGGCTCGCGCCGCGGCGCGGGATGAGAGTGTGGAACAGAACGGCCTGCGCGTCCTGCGGTTTCAGGCCGAAGAAGTGGAGCGAGATCTGCCCGGTGTGCTGAACCGCATCCGGGAGGCGTGCCTCACCCCTCCCCCTGACCCCCTCCCCTCTCCTGACCGAAGGTCAGGAGAGGGGAGGGGGTGCCGCCGAAGGCGGCGGGGGTGGGGTGAGGTCCTACTCCTCCCCCTCCTCCTCGCCCTGGGCCTGCTCTTCGCCCTCTCCGCCTTCGCCGCGCCGGGGGAGCGGGCCGGGCTCTCTCCCGACGCCGGGCGCGTCGCTTCCGCCCCCGGCGATACCCACACCATCTACCAGATTCAGTACACCACCAGCCCCGGCGGCAACAACACCTACCCCTCCCCCTACGTCGGGCAGGTGGTCACCACCTCGGGGACCGTCTGCGCAGTCTACAAACGCGGCTACGTGATCAACGAGGACGTCGGCCCCTGGCACGGCGTCTACGTCTACGTGGGCACCAGCGGCACCAAGCCGGCGCGGGGGACCCTGGTGCAGGTCACCGGGGCCATCACCGAGTACCTGGGGATGACCGAGTTCTCCTACCCCACCCGCGTCCGCCAGATGGGGGAGGGCCCCAGCGTCTGCACGCCCACGGTGGTGACGGCCGCCGCCGTCCCCTACAACAACCCGGCGCTGGCCGAACCCTACGAGGGCACCATCGTGGAGTACCGCAACATCACCATCACCTCGGTCGGCACCTACTCCGCCCTCTTCGTGGATGGGTCCGGCGGGACCGGCGCCATCTCCCTGGGTTCCAGCGATGTCTACGTCCCCAGCCTGAGCGTCGGCCAGCGGTACGAATACGTCCGCGGGGTCCTGCTCCCCTACTGGGCGTCCGAATACCGGGTCTGGCTGGCCTCCGCCGACGACATCCGGCCCCTGGACCTCACCCCGCCCACCGTCACCGCCACCGACCCGGCGG
>DAOUBO010000067.1:0-7471 GCA_034432695.1 Anaerolineae bacterium
CGGTTCGCTCCATCTTCCTTACAGCGAGAGCGTCCGCCAGCCGGAGACGCTCCCCTACGGGAACGCGTCTCCGGCGCTGGCCGCCCGCCCCTGGCTGACCCCCGGCGAGCCGTTCTACTACATGTTCGGCGACGATATCATCCTGTCCGACGTGCCGGTCCCAAAGCAACTACTTCAAGCCTATGAGCAACATCGCCCGGCGGCCGTCCTGGCCACCCAGCAGGTCCCCGACGAGGAGACGCGTCTCTACGGCTGCATGGAGTTCAAGCCCGGAACAACCAACGTGCTGGCCCGCATCGTGGAGAAACCGGAGCCCGGAAAAGCCCCCTCCAACTGGGTGCAGGTCGGGCACTTCGTCTTCTCCTGGGAGATTTTCTCGGTTCTGGATACCCTGGAGCCAGGAAAAGGTGGGGAACTGTGGATGGCGGATGCTGTGGACCGGCTGGCGCAACGGTCCACCGTTATTGCGCAACCGATAGAGGGGCTGTGGCTGGCCGCAGGCGACCCCCTGCACCACCTGAAGGCTTCCATCCAGGTCGCCCTGCGGCGGGAGGATATGCGGGACTCGGTGCGGGAGTACCTCCGGACGCTCTCGCTGTAAGGAAGATGGAGCGAACCGACCACCCCATGCTGATCGTCCTGGAGGGGGAAACCGCGGGACAGCGGTGGGTCCTGCGGGAGAAAAGCGTGCTCATCGGGCGGAGCGCGGATTGCGACGTCGTCCTTCCGGAACGACAGGTCTCGCGGCACCATGCCCGCATTGAGCGGACGCCCGATGGACGCTACCTCCTCTACGACCTGGGAAGCAAAAACGGGACCTTCGTCAACGGCGAGGAAGTGCGGGAGACCCCCCGCGAGTTGCGGGACGGGGACGAGATTCAGTTCGCGTTTTGCGTCCGGATGAGTTTTGTCGGCTCTGAGGCGACGGTGCCGCTGGCAGGGGAAGGGCCCGTGCGGGGCCTGCGGGTAGACCGCGCTGGGCGGCGAGTCTTCGTCGGAGGGCGGGAACTCACCCCGCCCCTCTCCCCATCCCAGTACCGGCTTCTGCTGGCCCTCCTGGACGCCCGGGGACAGGTCGTATCGCGAGAGGAAATCATCCACGCCGTCTGGCCCGGCGAGGACCCGGGAGGGATCTCCGACCAGGCCATAGACGCGCTGGTGCGCAGGCTACGGACACGCCTGGCGGAACTGGATCCGACCCACGACTATATCGTGACGGTGCGCGGGCACGGGTTCCGGCTGGAGAACCGAGCGTAGGGGGCGACGTGCCGGGCATGCCGGAGGTGCCCGGCACGTCGTTGTCTCCGGCCGGGGTCACTCCCGCTTGAGGGCCGCCAGGACCACGCCGCCCAGGGCGCCCATCGCGACGGCCCACAGAATGCCGCAGATGCTCCCCAGGCACGCCCCCAGCGCGCTCCCACCGGTGCTGAAGAGCCCGGCCAACCCCATCTGCTCCAGAGCGTCAACCGCCTCCGGGGGCATCTGGGAGAGCATCTGCTGATAGGCCCCGGTGGCGCCCAGGATAAGCGCCATCACCACGGTGACGACCCCGTCTATCGCCCCGGCCACGAGGCCAGCCAGGGCCCCTTCCTTTGCCCCCTCCCCGGCCGTCCGGGGCGGCGTCAGCCAGTAGGCGGCCAGAACGCCGACCCCGAGGTAGGCCAGCAGGAAGGCAATGCAGGCGCAACACCCGACCAGGTTGCTGACCCCTGCGGGCAACAGCGTGCTCACACCGCTCAGTACGGTCAGAAGGCTGAGCACCCCTCCACCGATCAGTCCTGCTTTCAACCACGGTCGCATCGCTCCACCTCCTTGATAAGAACGAGTTGGATCGGGACGGCGCTCCAATACTATCTACGCACCGGCCCCCGAAGACGTCGCGGGAAGGACGAACTTGAAGGTCGCCCCCTCTCCCGGCCGGCTTTCCACCCAGATTCTGCCGCCGTGAGCCTCCACGGCCAGTTTGCAGAACGCCAGGCCGATCCCCGTCCCCTTCGTCCGCTGGCCGGGCACCCGCGCGAAGCGGTCAAAAATACGGTCCAGATGCTCCGGCGGAATTCCCGGCCCCGTATCGGCAACAGCGAAGAGAACGGCATCTGGCGGGAGCCAGTCCACAGACACCGTGATTTTGCCCCTGGGAGGCGTATACTTCAGCGCGTTGTCCAGGAGATTCACCAGCACCCTCCGGAGAAGTTCCCGGTCTCCCAATACGGAGGGGAGATCCGGCGCCAGATGCACTTCCAGGCCGATCTCCCGCCCGATAGCCAGGGGGCGGATTTCCTCTGTAACCTCGTGGACCAGATCGGCAACCGGGATCTCCTCCTTACGCAGTTCCGCCTCTCCCGTCTCCAGCCGGGCCAGGTCCAGGATGGAATCTATCAGCGTGAACAGCCGTTCCCCGCTGCGCCGGGCCACGTCAAACAACTGGTTTATCGGCAACTGGAAAGAGGGCTCCTCAATGGCCGTATGGATCAGGTCCAGGCTGCTCATAATGGAGGAGAGGGGATTGCGCAGGTCGTGGATGATCATATGCACCAGGTCCTCCCGCACCTGCTCCAGACGGAAGCGCTCGGAAACGTCGTGGAGCACCCACTGGACGTAAGTAGCCGCCCCGATGGGGATGGAAGTGACCCGGACCTCAAAGGGGCTCGTGTTGCCGTCGGAGAACACAACGTCCAGGTTGCCCCCGCTCCTCCCTTCCTGGGCAACCTGTTGCAGCCAGAGGCTTACCCGATCGGCCTGGGAGGTCAATTCCCCCAGGAACCGGCCGATGACCTCCTCCCTGGAATACCCGGTCATCTGAAGGAACGTCTGGTTGACCTCGGTGATTCTCCCTTCCGGCGTGGTGATCAGAATGGGGTCGGCGCTGTTCTCAAACAGGCGGGTATACCGTTCCTCCGCCTCCCGAGCGCGGCGGAAGTGACGGGCATTCTGGATGGCGCTGGCCGCCAGCGCGGCGACGCTGGTCAGTAACTTCAAATCCTCCTCGCTCATCCCTCCGTCGGGCGGGTTAATGGCTTCCAGGACCCCCAGAATCTCCGTGCCGATCCGGATAGGAACCGCGACGATCGCGCGCGTACGGAAGCCCGTCCGCTCGTCCACCCCGGGATACCAGCGGGCGTCCTGCCGGACGGAGGGAACCATCAGGGCGAGGCCGGTCTGAGCGACCCATCCGGCAATGCCCTGGCCAACCTTCAGCCGCACCCCGATGATCTCTTCCGCGGCAGCTCCTGTTGCAAACCGGAAGACCAGTTCGTCGGTCCCTTCCTCTACAAGGGCAACTGAAACTGCCTCCACGTTGAAGTGCTCCTGGACTTTGCTGAGCAGGGAACGGAGGACATCCTCCAGTTCCAGGGAGGCTGTCAGCGCCTGACCGGTCTGGGGGAGAAAGGCCAGTTCCCCCACCCGCTGCTGGAGTTGCTGCAGCAACTGAGCATTGGCAATGGCGATGGCCGCATGGTCAGCGAAGGCCGCGACGACCCGGGCGTCCTCTTCGGTATAGGCGTTGGGCTGCGTGCTGTCCACCGTGAGAATGCCCACCGGCTGGCCCCGGGCTACCAGCGGCGCCCCGATCCAGCCGCGGATGAGATGAACGCCGGGAACGTTCTGCCAGCCCTCCTCCCGCTGGACATCCGGGCAGACCAGCGGCTCGCGGCAGGCCAGGACGCGCGACATCACGTGACGACCTTCCACAGGGAAAGAGAGGTGTTCAATCCCCGCCGTTTCCGCAACCCCCCGCCACGCCCGAAGGACCACCCGGTCTCCCTCCAGCAGGAAGATGGACGCGCTGTCGTGGGGAACCACCCGGCTGAGATGCTCCAGGATGAGGCGGAGGACCTCGTCCAGTTCCAGGGTGGAGGTCAGCGTGCGGGCAATTTCGCGGAGCGTGTCGGCCAGATGATAGCGCTGCTCCTCCAGGCTGAAGAGCCAGGCGTTCTCCAGCGCGATGGCCGCCTGGTCCGCGATGAACCGGAGGGCTATCAGATCGTCCTCCCCAAAGGCTCCCGGCCGGAAATGGATGCAGGTCAGGACGCCCATCGGACGATGGGAGGCGATCATCGGCGCGCAGAGGACGGCGCGCGCGCTGGCCGAGAGGCGATGTTCGGGCGCCTTCAGCCACCGGGGGTCTTCCTCCACGTCTGCAATGCTCACGGCCTCCCGCTCGCGCAGCACCCACCCCCCCAGTCCGCTCTGGACGGTCGCGCGCGCCCAATCCAGGTCGCCCCGGTGGAACTTCCCTTCGTGGAAAATCGTGATGGAAAGGGGCTCCCCGCGCTCGTCCACCAGAATCAGGCTGCCCAGGTTGGCCCCTACGCTCTGGACAGCCAGAGCCAGTGCCCGCCGGATAATCCCGTCCAGGTCCAATCCGGTGGTCAACTCCCGAATGACGCGAGTGAGCCATCCGGGCCAGTCAGCATAATAGGACTTTTCCTGTAGCATCATAAAAGCACGCCTACCCGACTGGATATTCCGGGAAGACCACTTCTTCCCGCCCCCGCAGTTTCTCCAATACCTTCTCCACAATGAGGTCCAGATGATGCGAGTTGGCCACGAAGTCCAGCCGATCGGAGGGAACGGTCAGGACGGGGCAGAGGCTGAAACCGGCGATCCACTCCTCGTAGAGCCGATTGAGTTGGTCCAGATACTCCGGCGTAATGGCCCGCTCAAAGGGACGGCCGCGCTGAGCAATCCGGCGCAGAAGAGTGGGAACCGAAGCCCGCAAATAGACGACCAGGTCAGGCGGGGGCAGGATGGCCCGGACCACCTCGTAGAGTTCCCGATAACTCCGGTAGTCCCGCTCGCTCATCAGCCCCTGCTGGTAGAGGTTGCGGGCGAAAATCTCCGCATCCTCGTAGACGGTGCGGTCCTGGATGACCGGGTTGGGGCGCTGAAGCAACTGATAATGGTGAACCAGGCGACGGGAGAGGAAGAAAATCTGGGAGTGGAAACTCCAGCGGGCCATATCCTGGTAAAAATCGGCCAGATAGGGGTTGTCGGAGACGGCCTCAAAGAAGGGCTCCCATCCCAACCGCCGGCTGAGCATTTCGGTGAGGGTGGATTTCCCCACCCCGATGTTCCCAGCGACGGCGACGAACCACTTGCTCATGCCGCCTCCAACGGCTGGGCCCGACGAAGGGAGAGGATGAACCGGCTCCCCTTCCCGACCTCGCTGGCAACGCTGACCTCTCCCCGAAGGGCTTCTATTATCTCCCAGACCAGGGCCAGCCCGATCCCCATCCCGCCGAACCGCCGGGTGGAGGAGCCATCCACCTGGTAGAACCGCTCAAAAATCCGGTCCAGGTGCTCCGGTGGGATTCCGATCCCCTCGTCCTCAACGGCAAGGTGGACCCAGCCCTCGTCGCTCCAGGCCCGAATCCAGACCCTGCCGCCTCCAGGGCTGAATTTGATGGCGTTCTCCACCAGTTGGGAGAGGGCCAGCGCCAGATGCTCCCGGTCTGCCAGCGCCTTTGGGAGATCGGCAGGCACCTCCACGATCAACTCAATGCCGGAGCGGGAAGCCTGATATTGATACCGACTGCAGACCCACTCCACAACATCGTGAACGGCGGTCGGCGCGACAACCAGGGCGCCGGCCTGGATGGAACGGAACGTCGTGAGGTTGCTGATCATCTGGCCCAGCGTCTGGATCCGCTCAAAGATGATCTCCAGCGCGCTCCGCTGGGCAGGCTGAAGAGGCCCCAGATCGCCGTTCAGCAGCAGTTCCGCATATCCCTGCACCAGGGTCAGAGGCGTGCGCAATTCGTGGCTCACATTCTGGATGACCTGCTCCCGAAGCCGGTCCAGGTCCTGGAGTTTGCGCAGCGCCTTCGCCAGTTCCTCAGAACGCTCTTCCAGGTGCCGGTAAATGCGCGCGTTCTCTATAGCGATGGCCGCCTGACCGGCGAAGGCCAGCGCGAGACGGGCGTGTTCGGCGTTGTAGAAGCCAGGCTGGCGCTTGTCCAGCGTAATCATCCCGATAACCTGGTCGCCGTAGAGAAGGGGAATGCCCATCCAGGCCCGGATTCCGGCCGCAGCATGCGGGGGCCGACGGAAGGACTCATACAGAGCGGGCGCATCCTCCAGAATCACGGGAACCCGCAGGCTCAGGACCCGACCGTTCGGGTTGTCGGACCGGCTGGGACCGATCCGGATGCCGACGATCTCCTCAGGGTTGGGAAAACCGCGCCCGGCGATAATCTCCAGCATTCCCTCCTGCAGCAACTGGACCGACGCGCTGTCGTACGGGACGACGTTCTCCAGTTCGGTCAGGATTCGCTCCAGCACCTCCGGGAGGTCCAGTGAGGTGGTCATCGCCTGGGCGGCCCGATAGAGGCTCTCCGCCTCCTCCCGACGACGCTGCTCCTCCCGATACAGGCGCGCGTTCTCCAGCGCGATGCCCAACTGTCCAGCAATGGCCGTATAGAAGGCAAGGTCTTCCTCGGTAAAGGCATTCAGGTGCCGGCTCTCCACGTTCAGGACGCCGAGGATGTTCCTGCCACTCCGAATGGGCACACAGAGTTCCGAACGGACCTCCGGATGCCCGGGGTAGTAGAAGGAGACGCTGCGGACGTCCCCGATCCGCAAGGGCTCCCCGTGCTCCATCACCCATCCGGAAACACTCCGCTCGCGCGGTACCCGCACATTTTCTACGGAGATGTCGTATCCCAGTTGAGAGGGATGCACCCGGAGAAATCGGGGGTCCTCTTCGTCCGGCAGGATGACCGCGAGGAACTCCACGCCCATGGCGGCGTGAAGGGTCTGGATAGCCCGGCGGAGGACCTGGTCAAAGTCCAGCGTGGAGGATGCGGCAACCATCACCTCCTGCAGGACCCAGGATTGGGCCTGACGGTGGCGGACCTCATCGTAGAGCCGGGCATTCTCTATCGCCGTCGCCAACTGGTCGGCCACCGTCTGCAGAACCACGATGTCCTCGGAGGTGAAGGCCGCCGGCCGGTCCGACTGCACTGTCATCGCGCCGATGATCCGCTCCTGGACCTTCAACGGGAGCGCCATCTCCGAGCGCGTCCGGGGAAGGAGGGGGTTATCAAACCGGATCGCCTCCCGGCCCACGTCCAGCGCGATACGCGGCTTGCCGTGGGCCGTGCACCAGCCGATCATAGAACGGCCGCCTACCTCCAGTTTGTGGCCAGCGTCCAGCATCTTGCGCCCGGCCTCTCCCGTCCCGGCCCGCAGGACAGCCCACTTGCCCGTCTCGTCCAGCAGGAAGATCCCTACGTAGTAGAAGCCAAACTGATCCCGAATCAACTCTACGCTCTCGCTCAGAAGCCGGTCCACGTCCAGAATGGAGGCAGCCGCGCGGGCCACCCGTGCCGCCGTGACCAGTTGGGCCGCACGGTGATGGCTTTCCCGGAGCAAACGGGCG
This sequence comes from Anaerolineae bacterium, assembly GCA_034432695.1. Lineage (GTDB taxonomy): Bacteria > Chloroflexota > Anaerolineae > B4-G1 > DUEL01 > SpSt-77. Next base: position 7,385 of record DAOUBO010000067.1, read on the forward strand.
TTCTCCAGCGCGATCGCCGTCTGAACCGCCAGTTCCTCCAGCAACTGGCGGGCGTCGTTGTCAAAAGGACACGGGTCGGAGGAGCGA
>DAOUBO010000068.1:0-4076 GCA_034432695.1 Anaerolineae bacterium
GCCGGCATTCAGGCCGCGCTGGACATCGCGGACGCCGGCTTCCCGGTCTATCTGGTGGAACGGGAGCCCAGCGTGGGAGGCCGGATGGCCCAACTGGATAAGACCTTCCCGACGCTGGACTGTTCGTCCTGCATTCTCACGCCCAAGATGGTGAGCGTGGGCCAGCACCCGAACATTGAGTTGTTGACCTACTCCGAGGTTGTCGCGGTGGAGGGGGAGGCCGGTGCCTTCCACGTCACCATTAAGAAAAAGCCGCGCTATGTGGAGGAGGACATCTGCCGGGGGTGCGGGCTCTGCGCCGAGGCCTGCCGGATGCACGGGCGGGTGGTGGATACCTTCAACCAGGGCCTGGGCAAGCGCGCCGCCATTTACGTGCCCTTCCCGCAGGCGGTGCCGCTGGTCTACACCGTGGACCCGACGGCCTGCCTCTACCTGACCCGCGGTGTCTGCGGCAAGACCTTCAAGTGCAAGGACGCCTGTCCCACCGGGGCGATCAACTTTGAGCAGAAAGAGCGGTTCATTGAGGTGGACGTGGCGGCGATCATCGTCGCCTCCGGGTTTGACCTGATAGACCCGCGCACGAAGCCGGAGTTCGGCTACGGAGTCTATCCCAACGTTATCACCGGGCTGGAGTTTGAGCGGCTCTCCTCGGCGTCCGGCCCGACGAGCGGGAAGATCGTCCTCAACGGGAAGGAGCCACAGGACGTGGTCTTCATCCACTGCGTCGGCTCCCGGGACCCGCACACCGGGGTCCCGTACTGTTCCCGGATCTGCTGTATGTACACCGCCAAGCACGCGCACCTGGTGCGGGATAAACTCCCGAACGCCCGGATCACCGTCTTCTACATTGATATGCGGGCCTTCGGCAAGGGGTACGAGGAGTTCTACGACCGGGTGAAGGAGGAGCGGGTGGTCTACCGGCGAGGGGAGCCGTCGGAGGTGTACCGGCGGGGGGACCGGCTGGTGGTGCGGGCGGAGGACTCGCTGCTGGGCCGGACGGTGGAGGTGGAAGCCGATCTGGTGGTCCTGGCGACGGCGGTGGTCCCGAGGGCGGATACGCCCGCGGTGGCGGAACTGCTGGGGCTTTCCCTCTCGCCCGACGGCTTCTTCCAGGAGGCGCATCCCAAGTACCGGCCGGTGGAGACGGCTCGGCCGGGGGTCTTCCTGGCGGGCTGCTGCCAGGGGCCGAAGGACATCCCGGATACCGTCGCCCAGGCGAAGGCCGCAGCCGCCTCGGCTCTGGTGGTGCTGAAGCATGCGGAGATGGGACGCGGATAAACGCAGATTTACGCGGATGTTGGATGGGGTGTCCGGAGGGACGCGGATGAACGCAGACTTGCGTGGATGTTTGAGAGGGTGTTCGGAAGGGTGCGGCTGGGCGCGAATTTGGAGGTGAAGGATGGTCACTTATCGGACGGAAACGGTGGTCTCTCCAGAGCGGGTGCTGGTGGTGCGGGGCGTGCCCTTTCGTCCGGGAGAACGGGTGGAGGTCATTGTGCTGAGCCGCCCGCTCAGAGAACGCAAAGGACGGTACCCTCTACGGGGCAAGCCCATTCGCTATGAGCGACCCTTTGATAGCGTTGCAGAAGAGGACTGGCTGGTGCTGCGATGATTCTCCTGGATACCCACGCCTGGGTCTGGTGGGTCCACGACCCCGCGCAACTCACGCCTGCCCAGCGGGAGGCGATTGTGGCTAATGAGGAAGACCTGATCGGGGTCAGCGCGATCTCCTGCTGGGAGGTGGCCAAGCTGGTGGAATACGGGCGTCTGGAACTGCCATGTCCGCTGGAAGAATGGTTTGAGGACGCCCTGGGGTTATCCGGGTATTCAACTGCTGGCGCTGACGCCGGAGATCGCCATTGAGTCTACCCGGCTACCGGGGGACTTTCACAAAGACCCGGCGGACCAGATCATCGTGGCAACGGCTCGCGTGTACGATTGTCCACTGGTCACCTCTGACGAGAAGATTTTGAAGTACCCGTACGTACGAACCATTCGGTAGGTTGTCAAACCGCCGACATACCGAATTTGAACCGGGAGGCACAATGCTTATGGACATCCAGCAGCACGCACGGGAGATCGGACTCGGCCTGGACCTCTTCAGTTGCATCCAGTGCGGGAAGTGCACCGGTGGGTGTCCCGTTTCTATCACGACGGCGTTGAACGTTCGCTCCCTGGTCTACGGCGCGCTGATCGGCGACATCGCAGGGCCGGTCCACCGGGAGGAACTCTGGGACTGTACCTGCTGCTTCACCTGCGTGGAGCGCTGTCCCAAGGATGTCCGCCCGGCGGAGGTCATCATCGCCCTGCGGAGCCTGCTGGTGGAGGAGGGGAAGGTCCCCGGCACGATCGGCAACGCGCTGATGGGGATTTTCCGTCAGGGCAACCCGCTGGGCTACGCGCGGGAAGACCGGACCGCCTGGATGGACGGGCTGGAGGTCAGGCCAGCCCAGGAGGGCTGTGAGACGCTCCTCTTCACCTGCTGCAGTTCCGCCTACGACGTCCGCGCCCAGGCCGCGACGAAGGCGCTGGTCCGGGTGCTCCAGGCCGCCGGCGTGGACTTCGGACACCTGGGCACGGAGGAGACCTGCTGCGGCAACGAGGTGCGCCGGGTGGGGGAGATGGGCCTCTTTGAGATGCTGGTGGAGGAAGGGAAGCCTCTGCTGGAGGGGGTCGGCGCGGCGCGGATGGTGACAACGTCGCCGCACTGCATGAACACCTTCCGCCACGAGTACAAACTGGGGATGGACGTGCTCCACTACACCCAGTTGCTGGCCCGCCTTCTGGACGAGGGGCGGCTGAACCTGACCGGACGGGTGGAGAAAGTCGTCACCTACCACGACCCGTGCTTCCTGGGCAAACAGAACAGGATTTTTGACGAGCCGCGGGAGGTCCTGAAGGCCATCCCGGGCGTGAAGTTCGTGGAGATGGACCGCATCCGGGAGCGGAGTCTCTGCTGCGAGGGCGGCGGCGGCCGGATGTGGTTTGAGGGGACCAACACCGAGGGCCGGCTGGCCTTCCAGCGGGTCCAGGAGGCCGCCGACACCGGCGCCGAGATTCTCGCCGTCGCCTGCCCGTTCTGCATGGCGATGCTGGACGACGCGGTCAAGGTGAAGGGGCTCTCCGAACGGCTGAAGGTGATGGACATCGCCGAACTGGTGGCGATGGCGCTGTAGGAGGAAAATGAAAGGGCTAGAACGGATTACCTTTGACCCGAACGTGATGGGGGGCAAGCCCTGCATCCGGGGGATGCGAGTGACGGTGGGCACAATTGTGGGGCTTGTCGCTTCCGGGTATTCTTTTCAGCAGATCCTGGAAGCGTATCCCTACCTGGAGGAGGAAGATATCCGGGCTGCGCTGGCATATGCCGCGTGGCGAAGCGAAGAGGCGGAACTCCCGCTGGTTATTGTCCCGGCTCAACCTGAACAGAAAGTTACCGTTTCGGGATGAAGATCTTGGTGGATATGAACCTTTCTCCCAGGTGGGTGGCCCTTCTTCAACAGGCCGGGTGGGATGCTCTCCACTGGTCGGCGGTGGGTGACCCATGTGCTCCGGACGAAGAGGTGATGCGGTGGGCTCGCGAAAATGGCTACGTCGTGTTCACTCACGATCTGGATTTTGGGGCCCTGCTGGCGGCCACCCGGGCCCAGGGTCCAAGCGTGATCCAGATGCGTACTCACGATGTGATGCCGGAGGCCCTGGGGCCCAGAATGGTGCAGATCTTGCAGGAGTACAAAGAGGTGTTGGAGCAGGGAGCGCTGGTGACGGTGGACGAGGTTCGTGCCCGAATTCGGGTTCTACCGTTGAGCAAGTCGCTATGGACTGACGTTTGAACTGAGCGACTTATATGGCGCTATAGAGGGAAAGCCGTCCGATAAAGCGAAGCGATGCACAGGTGGCCCTTCGTCGTCCCAGTGCGAAAACACCGTCCGCCGGACGACTATCGGGATTTGTCCGAACTGTTTGAGGAGATTTAGCAGCACACCTACTTCCCTGTCAAGCGAGTCGGCTATGGAACCCAGACCGCGCATCGGTGTCTACATTTGCCACTGCGGGACCAACATCGCCGCGACGGT
>DAOUBO010000069.1:0-4686 GCA_034432695.1 Anaerolineae bacterium
GGGATAAGGCCTGTGCGCTATCCGGCGGTTTATCCAAATATGGGTGGCCTGTAGGCCGAAATGAAATTTCGGCCTACATCCGGTGTTTATCCAAAGTCCACCCGAAAAGGGGCCAAACTTTATTGTGGAGACGGTGGCGGCGCACCGTCATCGCTTGCCGCTACCCCCCTTCAGGGACTATGGAGTTGCATAGAGAAGCAGGTTGGTGTATATTGTTCAGAGGCGGAGCCTATCCGTCCGCCGAAACCGTCCCGTACAGGCTGTGGTGCTGCGTATGGATATGGTGGACGAGGAACTGATCCTGAACGAATCGCTGGAAGAGCCAGAAGAGAGCGCAGTGGACCATCTCCTCGCGCTGGGGCGCGCGCAGGGCTACGTCACCTACGACGACATCCTGAGCGTCTTCCCGGAAGCCGAGGAGAACCTGGACCAGCTGGAGGAGATTTTCGCGCTCCTGATGAACGCGGGCATCCCGGTGGGCGAGCCGGAGGAGTTGAAGGACGAACTGGAGGAAGAAGAGGAGGAAGAAGAACTGGAGCGGGAAGGGCGGCTCACCACCGACGAGGATGCTTACTTCAGCGCGGTAGAGACCGACGACACTATCGGCCTGTACCTGAAAGAGATCGGCCAGGTTCCCCTCCTGACCCAGGAGGAGGAAATAGAACTGGCCAAACGGATAGAGCGGGGCCGGTGGGCGGAAAAGGAACTGCGGAAGGACGGACTGGATCCTGAGCGGCGGAAAGAACTGGAGGCCCTGGTGGAAGATGGCAAAGCGGCCCGGGACCATCTGATCCGCGCCAACGCCCGGCTGGTCATCTCCGTCGCCAAGAAGTACATCGGCCGCGGCGTCTCCTTCCTGGACCTGATCCAGGAGGGGAACATCGGCCTGATCCGCGCGGCCAACAAGTTCAACTACCGCCTGGGCCATAAGTTCTCCACGTACGCGACCTGGTGGATCCGCCAGGCCGTCACCCGCGCCATCGCCGACCAGTCCCGGACTATCCGCGTCCCCGTCCATATGGGGGACCAGATCAACCGTCTCCTCCGGGTCTCCCACCGGCTAACCCAGGAACTGGGACGGGAGCCCAACAGCGAGGAACTGGCCCAGGCGCTGGAGATCCCGACCCAGAAGGCAGAGCAGATGATCACCTTCGCCCGCCGTCCGCTGAGCCTGGATATGCCCACGGACGACGAGGAGGAGAGCGTCCTGGGCGATTTCATAGAGGACGCGGGAGCCGTCGCGCCGGCAGAGGTGGTCAACACCTCTATGCTGCGCGACGTGCTTCAGGAGATCCTTCAGGAACTCCCCCCGCGCGAAGTCCGGGTCCTCCAACTCCGCTACGGACTGGTGGACGGGGAGACCTACACGCTGGAGGAAGTGGGCAGGAAGTTGGGGGTGACGCGAGAGCGGGTCCGGCAGATAGAAGCGCAGGCCCTTAGCCGCCTCCGCCACCCCGCGCACGCCCGCCGACTGCGGGAATTCCTCCGATAAGCCGCGGTGGCCGCACTGCCGCAGCCGCACCACCCTCCTGGGACGGCTCATTTTTCCACGGCGTAGTGGTCAGTCAACTGTGATATCCTTCAGAAACGTACGGGCGCCTGGAGCGCCCGTATGTTGTGTCCCGAAAATGAGGCCCAGATCCAACCGCGCGCTGAACCGATGCCTGGTGGACACCGACCCCCTCCGCCTGGAGGTCATCGCCCGCTTCTGGCTGGAAGTCGGGGACGACGCTCCACTGCCCGAAAGGCCCCAACTGCTGGCAGCCCTCCAGGCACGCATGCAGGACCCCGAGCAGGTGCGGCGGGTCTGGGAGGCCCTCTCCCCTGAGGAGCAGAGCGCCCTGGCCCGCCTCAAAGCCGTCGGGGGAAAGACCGCCTGGCTCACCTACATCCGCCGCTGGGGCGAAGTCCGCGCCATTGGCCCCGGACGGATGATGTGGGCGCGGCCCTGGGAATCGCCGGTCTCCGTCGCGGAAGCCCTCTGGTACCGGGGGCTCGTCTTCCGGACCGTCGTGGAGGGCCCGACCGGCCTCTACGACGCCGCCGTGATCCCGGAGGAAATGGAGGCCCTCCTTCCCGTCCTCCCCGAACCCCTCCTCCGCCTGGAGCCGTCCCCGCCTCCCGACCCGCCGCCCCCTCCAGACGACACCTTTCTGGACGACCTCTGCACCTGCCTGGCCTTCCTCCAGGTCCACCCCCTCCGCTCCCTGGGGGACCGGGTGGAAACGCGCCTGCGCCCCTATCTGCGGAACCCGGACCCCAGGCGGCTGCGCCTGCTGCGCCACCTTCTGGAGCGGCTGGGCTGGCTCCGGCAGGACCGTTCGGGCCACCTGCGCCTGGTCCCGGAGCCAGTAACGGAGTGGCTGAAGGCCCCCCCACCCCGCCAGCGGCTCGTCCTGGCGGAAACCTGGCGGGACGACCCGACCTGGAACGACCTCCAGGAGGTCTCCACCCTCCTTCTGGAGAAGACGGGGGCCTGGCGGAACGACCCGCTCACGGCCCGCGAGGCCATCCTGGAACACTTAAAGGCCTGCCAGTTGGGAACGTGGTATTCCCTGGCCGGATTCATCGCCGCCATCAAGGAAGCCGACCCGGACTTCCAGCGGCCAGATGGGAACTATAACTCCTGGTACATCCGGAGCGCCCGGACCGGGGAGTACCTGATCGGATTTGAACACTGGGACGAGGTGGAGGGCGCCCTCATCCGCTACCTGCTGACGGGGCCGCTGGCCTGGCTGGGCATCGTCGCCGTGGCGCCTTCCGGGCCGGAGGAGGCCCGCTTCACCCTGACGGCAACGGGCCGCGCGTTTCTCGGCCTGGGGCCGGTCCCGGACGAGCCGCCCCCGCCCCAGCCGGTCGTCCAGGCCGACCTGATGCTTCGGGTCCCCGCGGCCCGCCGATACGAGCGCTTCCAGGTCAGCCGGGTCGCCGAATGGCTGAGGGCCGGCGACGCCTACACCTACCGCCTGACCCCAGCGTCGCTGGAGCGGGCCCGGCAGCAACGCATCTCGCCGGGCCGGGTGGTGGAATTCCTGGAAGAAATCACGGAAGGCCAGATTCCCCCCACCCTGCGGAGCGCTCTGAAGAGATGGGAGGAACGGGGGCCGGAAGCCAGGGTGGAATCGGGAGTGCTCCTGCGGGTCCAGGACGCCTCCCTGCTGCGGGACCTGGCCGCGTCCCCGGCCACCCGTCACCACATCCGGGAAATCCTGACCCCCACCGTCGCCCTCGTCGCCCCGGAGGGATGGGAGGAGATTGTCCGGGCACTGGCGGCCCGGGGCATCCTCTCCGACATCGCGGGGCTGGAAGGGCCCACCGCTGATGGGGAATAATAGGAGGCGACACCCCTCCCATCCGTTTTCAGGCAAACTGCTCCGCGCAGGTAAAGAGCCAGACATGCTTGTGCGGCGGCTTCGCCTCCGACTATGGTCGGATTACCCATCCGACCTGCGGCCGCATCGCGGTTGACCGGCCACTGCGTCCGGCCGCCCAGGAAGGTCAGGCAAAGGGTCCGGTAGCCAGAACCATCCCCAGATTCCCGCAGGCGCCGCATCTCGCGTTGCTGGGGAGCCACCGGCTCAGCATGCACAGGAAACAGGCTTTACAAAAATTGCAAGTTGGGTTATAATAGCAGCCGCTAACTGAGCGGGAACCCCGGATCCTCGGCTCACGCCTTTCAGCGGGTGAGGAGGGGTGTGGAGCCAACGGATCCAGGATGTGCCGGTTCCGTTCCCCTGATCAGTTCCGGTTTCTCCACCCAGGAACTGCCATCCCTTCGGGAAAAGGCCTATCGGTAGCGCTGCGAGGTCCGTCCAGTTCCGGACCTTGCGGGGCTACCACTTTTTATACGGCAGGAACACAGCCGCGATCCAGGAAAATCCCTGATGAGGAGATTGCCAACTCTATGGCCGAGCAGGTTGTCTATCTGACCCGTGAAGGATACGAAAAACTCCGGGCGGAACTGGAGTACCTTCGCACCGTCCGCCGGCAGGAAGTCGCCCGACGCCTCCATGAAGCGCTGGCCGAAGGCGACGTCCTGGAGAACGCTGAACTGGAAGCCGCCCGCAACGAGCAGGCCTTCGTAGAAGGGCGGATCGCGGAACTGGAGTTGCTCCTGGGCAGCGCGGAGATTATAAAGGAAGAAGGGCGGGATCAGAACGTCGTCGGGATCGGGAGCCGGGTGACCATCGTAGAAGGTGACGGCCCCCCCGAGACCTACCACATCGTCGGGCCGGCGGAGGCTTCCCCCTCCGAAGGCAAAATCTCCTACGCATCGCCTCTGGGGAAGGCCCTGCTGGGCCGCAGCGTTGGGGACGAGGTACAGGTTCAGGCCCCCGCCCGCACCATAACCGTCCGCATTCTGGAAATCCGGTAGCCGATGGAACTGAGCGACCTGGAACGCCAACGGCTGGAGAAACTCCAGCGCATCCGGGCCCGCGGCTGGGACCCGTACCCGGCGCGCGCGGAGCGCACCCACACCGCCGCTCAGGCCGTCGCGGCCTGTGAGGCCGGCGGCGAAGGGATGGAGGTCGTCGTCACGGGACGGCTCCGCAGCATCCGGGTGATGGGCAGGGCCACCTTCGCCCACATAGAGGACGAAAGCGGGAAAATCCAGTTGCTCCTCCGGGTCAACCTGCTGGGCGAGGAAACCTACGAAGCCTTTGAGAAGGACTTTGACCTGGGCGA
>DAOUBO010000070.1:0-3329 GCA_034432695.1 Anaerolineae bacterium
GAAGCCCGTGTACGATGTCCCGTAGACCCGCCCCCCGCTGACCAGCAGGCCGGTGGCGAGGTATTCCGGCGTAAAGAACCCCCCGTTGACAGCGAGAAGGGGAGAATACCCGCCCTGGCGAAGCCAGGCGGCTCACTCGGAGACCCGCCGTCCCTCACCCGGAGTGTAGAACACCCGAAACCGCGTCTGCGAAGGGTCCAATCGGACCAGAACGACCTGTTCCTCCTGCCGCCGGGTTCGTTCCAGGCAGTCTGTCCGTGGCGGACGAGGATGATGGTTACAGGTCGCATAGTGCAGGCCTTATGTCGCAGGTTGCAGGGCGCAAGGAGCAGGACGGCGGATTCGTCATACACACCCATGCGGGTTAACGCGCCGGGCATGTTCCCGCGCCCTATTTACGGTCCAGGACGGCTCCAGGCCCAGGGGCCGTAGTGTTCGCGGAACACCTGCCAGGTGGTCTGGAAACTGGATTGAACCAGTTGGTACCGAAGTTCCACCCAGGCGGTATCTCCCTGAGGGCGGTCCTGGACCGTGTTGACGAAGTTCAGGTGCGAGAGAAATAGTAGCACACTGAGAATCAGGGCAATGACGCTCAGCGCCCATACCCCGCTGCGCAGCCAGGCGGGTCGCCCCCATGCCAGGAGAGCAGCCAGTCCGACCACGAAAACGGGGTACAGTTCGGTCATCCTCCGCATACCAAAGCTCCACCCGGCCCACCAGTCGGCAACAGAGGCATTTATCAGCGTCTGGAGCAGAAAGGCCACTCCCAGGCTGATCGCCAAGGTACGATCGCGGAGGCCCAGCGGAATCAGCCCAGCCAGGGCCAGCGCGGTCAAAGGTGACCAGATAAATAACCCGCGCTCGCCGGAGAAGAGCACCGGGATGATATATCGGGGCCAGCCGAGGAAACCGCTCTCGGCGTGAGCGAGAAGAAGAGGGCGACCGAACATCCAGTTCCAGGTATAAAGCAGGTGCCAGACGACCGCGCAGAATCCGGCGGTAAAGAGTGCCAGCGCTCCCCATGCCCGTCGGCGCAGGAACAGAAGGGTCAGCGGCCACACGGTCAGCGCCATCTGCCAGCGGCTCAGAGTAGCCAGTCCGCCCGCCAGACCTGCTGTTATTGCCAGAAGGGGATGCGGACTTTGGTCCCACCGCAGTATCAGGTAGAGCGTCAGGGCAGTCAGGAACGCCCCGGGTACATGGGAAGCAAACGGCTCAATGGTTGCATAATACAGCATCGGCGTGCCCAGGAAGAGAAAAAGGGCCGATGTGGCGGCAGAGAGAGGAGAAACATACTGGCGGGCGCAGAAGTAAGCCAGGGCGACCGTTCCCAGAGCATAGAGGTTGACGGCGAACATGGGAAAAAGGCTATAGGCCAGCGGCCGCCCCTGAAGGCCAATGAAGATAGTCGGAGTTCACGGCGAGCCAGCCCAGGCGGTTCACCAGATGCCCCAGCCAGTAGGCAGGGGTTAACAATAACGCTGACCCGTAGGGGAATACCGTGACCCATTGACCGGTTTGTTCATTCCACTGGACCTGATAGGTGTTCAGGTGAGCAAAAATCTGCGCCTGATTGCTCAAATCCAGGTCCCCATCGCCTGCAAGAGAGTCCAACCACATGAAGTAGGCCAGTCCATCCCCTCGGGCCAGCGGGCGACTGCACAGAATCAGCGCCACAGCCGCTATAGAGAGAACTGCTGCTAGGATGAAATTCCTACGACAGGAAGCCGTCATTGCTTATACATTCAGTAATTGAAGTTGGGCGATTAACTCCTGCGGCGTCGCTGCTTCTATCGGGATGTAGCGCAGGCCGGGATAGTAGGTCTGGAAGAACTGGGCCAGGTCGCCGGGCCAGAGGTGGGGGTTGACGGCGATGACGGTGCGGACGTCCAGCGCGCCGATGCCGGCGTCGTCGGCACTGCCGCTGATCGTCCAGCGATACCGGTCCCAGGCGCCGCTGGCCAGGATGGCCTCCACCCACTTCCGGCCCGCCCCGGGCGGCAGGAGGACGTAGGTGCGCGGGTACTATTCTCGGGGGAGGCCCAGCGGGACTTCCGGCCCCGGTCGGGCGTTCTCCCGAGTGCGGATGGCGATCATATGCTCCAGCAGGCGGGGGTAGGCGTATTCGTAGTTGCAGTCCTCCCAGCCCAGGCTCGGGCCGATGGTGAACGGGCAGAAGGCCCAGGCGTAATAGTCCTTCGCGAATTCTCCATCGTGCCACCGGGCGCGCCGGACCACCTCATCTGCAGAAATGGGATAATCGGCTCCGTTAAACCGGATTTCGGAAACGACCAGCGGGATCACCTCGCCGCGCATTTTCAGGAGGTGGTAGAGGTAGCGGTAGCGGAAGCAGAGGGCGCCGGCCCCCTCCACCACCGGCGAGCCGGGAATCTGGTGGCCCCACCACTGGTCTATGGGCCAGTCGTAGAAGACCCCCTCGTGGAGGGTGAGGATGTGGCCGCCCTGACGGGCCCGGCCGAAGACGCCCGTCTCCACCATGGCCTGCATCTCGGCCCACTCCGGCGTCCCGGCGTTGAAGGCGAAGATGCCCAGTTTCAGGCCGTGCCGTTCGGCCTTCTCCATGCAGAGGATCATCAACTGGGCCAGGCAGCGGTATCCCGCCACCCCGGGCGGGGCCGGCTCGTTGACGACCTCCCAGTAGTCCACCAGCCGGCCCCCCTGCAGTTCGGGGCTGACAGCGATTTTGTTCAGAATCAACTGGATCAGCGAATCGGCGAACTGGGCCAGGTCGGCGCCCATGATGTTCGGGGCGGCCTCTATGGATGAGGTGAGCCGGGCGATGGTGATGACCTGAGGGGCTATGGCCTTCACCTCGGCCAACACTCCCATCCCATCCACCGCTTTGATGACCGGGAACCAGGTGCCGTTCTCCAGCAGGCGCCGCAGATAAGGCGCCGCAGATAAGGGATGGTGGGGCCGGGCGCGATGGTATGCACGCCCAGTTTACTGCCCCGTTCAATCACGGGATACGGCCAGATCCCGTCCGACATGGTGGCCTCCTTTTGGGGTGGCACGTTGAAAGCAGGCGTGGGCTTCGGCGAAGATCGCTCCTACATTCCGCTTGTCTGGATCCATTTTACCACAGATATGACGCATCCGCCACTCTGGACGGCCTCCTGGTTGATTCAGGCGGCCGCCTGTGCCGCGCCCGTTCCCTTTGCCGATTTCGCTATCCCATGTTAGAATATCTGTTCGCAACAGGTGCGAAATGGAACGGATCATCGTCCGGGGTGCCCGGCAACACAACCTCAAGAACATCACCGTGGAGATTCCCCGGGACCGCCTGGTCGTCATCACCGGCATCTCCG
>DAOUBO010000071.1:0-1869 GCA_034432695.1 Anaerolineae bacterium
GCTGGAGGCCAACCGGCCGCCGGACGGCGGCCGGTACTGGGTCCTCCTCTACCAGGACGGCGCGGTGGACCCCGGCGGCGTCCTGCTGGGGACCCTGGAACAGGCGGGGGGGTACCGGGTGGAGATGGCCTACACCCATGAGGCGCGGCTGTTTGCCTACGCGCTGCCCAACCCGCGTCCGTTTCGCTCCCTGGCCCCGGAGCGTTCTATGGACGTCGCCTTTGAGGGGGGGATCCACCTGCGGGGAGTTTCAGTCCATCGGGAAGAGCGCCTTGTTGCTGTCTACCTGTTCTGGGAACTGACCGGGCATCCGACGCATAGCCTGATCGGCGCAGTCCACCTGGTTGCCCGGATCGGCGACCGCCCCATCACCCAGCAGGACCGGCCGGTGCTGAACGAATACTGGCCTCTCTCGCGGCTGCCGCTGGGGGAGGTCCTGCCGAACCGCTACGAACTGATCGTCCCGCCGGGCCTGCCTCCGGGCCGGTATCTTCTCTATGCGCTCCTGTACGACCCGCTCACAGGGGCGCGGCTGCGGACGGTGGGAGGGGAAGAGGTGGTCCCGCTGGGAGACCTGGCCTGGCCGTAGCGCCGCGGCTATGGTTCTGCGGGTGCCGGGTCTGGGGGAAGAGGGAGGGGGAGTTCCGGCTGTTGGGCCGACCGGGATGCGAGAAGGGAGCGGATTCTCTGCTCCGCCAGCGCGACGTACTCCCTGTTGATGTCGTACCCCACGTAGTGGCGGCCCGTCTGAATCGCGGCGATGGCCGTCTGTCCGCTCCCCATGAACGGGTCCAGCACGACCTCGCCCTCAAAGGTGTAGAGCTGGATGAGCCGATAGGGCAACTCCACCGGGAACGGGGCCGGATGCCCGACCTTCTTCGCCGGCTCGGCCGGGAACGTCCAGACGCTTCGGGGGAATTCCAGAAACTCCTCCCGGGAAATGGTGCTTTTCCGGCCCGGAGGGGCCTCCCGGGTAAACGTCCCCTTAGAAAAGACCAGGATGTACTCGTGGGTGTCCCTCAGGGTCGGGTTTCTGGGGGAGCACCAGGTTCCCCAGGCGGTGGAGGGGCTGCTGCTGGCGGCCTTGTCCCAGATGATCTCGCCCCGCATCAGAAAGCCCAGGTCCAGCATGTCCTCAATGATGAACGCGTGGAGCGGGATGTAGGGCCGACGGCCCAGGTTGGCGACGTTGATGCAGGCCCGCCCGCCGGGGACCAGCACCCGCTTCACCTCGCTCCAGACCCGCTTCAGGAAAGCCCGGTACTCCGCCAGCGTCAGGTCCTCGTCGTACTCCTTGCCCACGTTGTAGGGCGGCGAGGTCACCATCAGGTGGACGCTGCAATCCGGGAGTTCCTCCATCCGCTCGCTGGACCGGCAGAAGATGCGGTCCAGGAACTCCGGCGGGATCGGACGCTCCACATACGGGACGGTTTCCTCTTGGGGCAGCCCCTCGTACAGACGGCTGGCGTAGAAGGCGCTGGAATCGTGGGCGACCCGTCCAGGAGAGCCGAAAGCACTGGTTCTGGTACCCATATCAGGGCGCAGGGAGCAGGGCGCAGGGAGATGAAACGCCGACGTTATCGGACTCCCACCTTCCCCACAGGCGCTCGCTTCAAGGCAATGCGGGTCGGGCCGATGCCTCGGAGCCGACGGAAGTTGCCGCCCCAGGCCTTTGGCCTGTAGCGCAAAATGGACTTCACTGCAGAAACGCACCGCAGAGGCGCCGAGAGCGCAGAGTTGGCCCTATCTCTGCGCCCTCTGCGTCTCGGCGGTAAACTCAGCCTTTTTGCAGTGGACTCAATCATTTCGTGGCGCAAAATTCATTTTGCGAGATAGGCAGGATAAATCCTGCGCTACGGGGGCCGATTT
>DAOUBO010000072.1:0-5655 GCA_034432695.1 Anaerolineae bacterium
CCGCGCGGGCGCCACCCGACGGCGGCCGCGCCCATCGCTGCCGCCTCCGCCAGCGCGCAGGTGTGGATGACCTCGCCATGCGCCTCCCGCCCCTCGCTCCAGACCTTGCTCATCGGGTGCTCCGCGCCCGGCCGGACCGCGTTCTTGAGCCGGAACTCCAGCGGGTCCCACCCCATCGCCCGGCAGATGCGCTCCATATGCGCCTCCACGGCGACGAAGCCCTGGGGCACGCCGTAGCCCCGGTACGCGCCGGAGGGGACCCGGTTGGTGTAGACGACGTCGGCCCAGAAGCGGATGTTGGGGACGTCGTAGAGGGACATGGCCTTGTGGCCCGTGTTGCCGGTAACGGTCAGCGCGTGGTTGCCGTAGGCGCCGGTGTCGGAAAGGACGATCATCTCGTTGGCGACGATGGTCCCGTCTTTCTTCACCCCGGTCCGCATCCTGAAGATCATGGAGTGGCGGGTGGTGCTGGCGGCGAACTGCTCCTCCCGGGTGTACTCCAGGAGGACCGGGCGGCCCGTCGCGATCGTCAGGTGGGCACAGATGTCCTCGTAGATCTCCTGCTTGTTGCCGAACCCGCCGCCGATGCGGGGCTTGATGACCCGGATGCGCTTCTCCGGCAACCCCAGGACGGGCGCCAGGATGCGCCGGACGTGGAAGGGGACCTGGGTGGAGGAGCGGATGACCAGCCGATCGTCCTCGTCCCAGTAGGTCAGGCAGGTCCAGGGTTCCAGGGGGGCGGCCTGGACCCGCTGGACCTCGTACTCTCCCTCAAAGACGAAGTCCGCTTCAGCCATTGCGCGGTCCACGTCCCCCAGTTCTATGCGGATGCGGGCGGCCAGGTTGCGGGAGGGGTCGCTCTCGCCGAAGGGGACGTAGTCGGGCTCGTCGTGGATGACGGGCGCGCCAGGCTTCATCGCCTCGCGCGGGTCCAGGACGGCGGGGAGGACTTCGTATTCCACCTCAATGAGGCGGAGGGCCTCCTCGGCGATCTCGGGGGTCTCCGCGGCCACCGCGGCCACCCGGTCGCCCACGTAGCGGACCTTGCTATCCAGGCTGACGAAGTCCAGGGGGCCGGGGATGGGGTCCGACTGCCCCGCGGTGGAGAAGACGACGCGGGGGATGTCCTGGTAGGTGAGGACGGCGTGGACGCCGGGGAGGGCGCGGGCCCGGCTGGCGTCTATCCGCTTGATGCGGGCGTGGGGGTAGGGGCTGCGGAGGATTTTCGCGTAGAGCATGCCGGGCATATGGATGTCGGCGGCGAAGACGGGCTTGCCCTGGGCCAGTTTCAGGCCGTCCACCTTCGGCTCGGGCCTCCCCACCACCCGCAGTTCCTCCGCCGTGGGGGCCACCACCAGGCGAGGGAGGACAACGGTCTGCGGGGCCGTCCGGCCGCCGCCGACGAAGTCCGGGGGTGGCTCCTGGGGCGGGGCCAGAAGTTCGGGGGGCATCGGGACCGCCTCCTCGGCCGTCTCCAGCGGTGGGGGCTCCTCACCCCGCAGGTACGCGGCGGCCCGCAGGACGGCCTGGACGGGCTTGACGTACCCGGTCTCCCGGGAGAGGACGCCGCTGAGGGCGTCCCGGACCTCCTCCTCGGTGGGGTTGGGGTTGCGGTCCAGGAGGGCCTTGGCGGCCAGGATGAGGGCGGGGGCCTCGTAGCCGCTCTGGAAGGCGCCGGTCTCTATAAAGGCCCGCTGGATGGGGTGGAGGGGGGCGCTCCCCTTCCAGCCGCGCATCTGGGGGCCGCTGAGGCCCTCCACGGTGAGGCCTTCCGCGCCGTCCACCTGCGCGGCCAGGGTGATGCAACTGCAGCGGGGCTCGCCGTTGACCAGAACGGTGCAGACGCCGCAGGTGCCGTCCTCGCAGCCATGCTTGACGCTGAAGTAGCCCTCTCGCCGCAGCACGCGCATCAGGGTCTCGTTGGGCGCGACGGAGAGCCGTCGGGGGACGCCGTTGATGGTCAGGGAGATGTTCATTCGTGAACCTCCTTTTTGCTGCCTTCTATCAGCCGGAAGATGCCCAGGATGCGGGTCTCCTCGCGGTGGAGGCGAAACCCGGCGTCCCGGATGGTTTGGACCGTCTCCCGATTCAGGTGACAGACGCCGTTCCAGGCGAACCAGAGGGGGTGGAGGAGGTCCGTCAGCCAGGCGCCCAGGCCCCGGCCCCGGGTGTGCTCCAGGAGGAGCAGGCGCCCGCCGGGGCGGAGGACCCGGTGGACCTCTCCCAGCGCCCGCTCCGGCTCCGCGACGGAGCAGAAGACCAGGGAGCCCGTCACGGCGTCAAAGGCGGAGTCCCGGAAGGGGAGGTGGTGGAGGTCGGCCTGGACGGCCTGGACAGGGGCGCGGGAGGGGCGGCGGGGGGCCCGCCGGAGCATCGGCCCGCTCCGATCCAGCGCCACCACCGTCGCCCCGGGCGGGTAGAGGGGGAGGTTGACGCCGGTGCCGACGCCCACCTCCAGCACCCGCCCCGCCGCTTGCGGGAACGCCCGCCGCCGCATCCGCCGCAGGACCGCCACCTCCAGCGGCAACATCCCCAGATCGTATCCGGAAGCCAGGGAGTCAAACATGAGGACGCAGATGAACGCAGATAAACGCAGATAAAATCACATGAGTCCACTGCAAAAAGGCTGTTTTTACCGCCGAGACGCAGAGGGCGCAGAGATTAACTTCTTGTAGAACTCTGCGCTCTCGGCGCCTCTGCGGTGAGTTTTTGCAGTGAAGTCATCACATTCTGCCCTGCAACGGACAACGCGGAGTCAGGGGAACGGGCCAGGCACTTCGGAAAGTGCCTGGCATGTTGTCATCCGCGTTCCTCCGCGCCCGCCCACAGGATCCGCCGCAGGAACTGGCCGGTGTAACTGGCCTCCACCCGTGCCACGTCCTCGGGTCGGCCCTCGGCGACGACCCACCCCCCGGCGTCGCCCCCCTCCGGCCCCAGGTCTATGATCCAGTCCGCCACCTTGATGATGTCCGGGTGGTGCTCTATGATGACCACCGTGTTGCCCGCGTCCACCAGCCGGTTCAGCACCGCCACCAGTTTGTCCACGTCCGCCGCGTGCAACCCCACGCTCGGCTCATCCAGCACGTAGAGGGTCCGGCCGGTGGCGATCTTGGAGAGTTCCCGCGCCAGTTTCACCCGCTGCGCCTCCCCGCCGGAGAGCGTCGGCGCGGGCTGGCCCAGCCGGATGTAGCCCAGCCCCACGTCCTGCAGCGTCTGCAACTTGCGCCGGATGGCGGGGAACGGGGCGAAGAACTCCGCCGCCTCGTCCACCGTCCTATCCAGCACCTCGGCGATGTTCTTCCCCTTATACCGGACCTGCAGCGTCTCCCGGTTGTAGCGTTTCCCGTGGCAGACGTCGCAGGGGACGTAGACGTCGGGCAGAAACTGCATCTCAATTCGCAGGACGCCGTGCCCCTCGCACGCCTCGCAGCGGCCCCCCTTGACGTTGAAGGAGAACCGCCCGGCCCGGTAGCCGCGGATTCTGGATTCCGGCAGCGAGGCGAAGAGGTCCCGGATGGGCCCGAAGAGGCCGGTGTAGGTGGCGGGGTTGGAGCGGGGCGTCCGCCCGATGGGCGACTGGTCTATGTTGATGACTTTGTCTATGTGCTCCACGCCCTCAATGGCGTCGTGGGCCCCGGCGGGCTCCCGGGAGCCGTGGAGCATCTGCGCCAGGCGTTTATACAGGACGTCCACCAGCAGGGTGGACTTCCCGGAGCCGGAGACGCCGGTGATGCAGACGAACATCCCCAGCGGGATGCGGACGTCTATGTTCTTCAGGTTGTGCTCCCGGGCCCCGCGGACGGTCAGGAACTGGCCGTTGCCGGGGCGGCGCTGGCGGGGGACGGGGATCCGCCGCCGCCCGGAGAGGTATGCCCCCGTCAGGCTGAGGGGGTGGTTCAGGACGTCCTCCAGCGTCCCGGCGACGACGACCTCGCCCCCCTTCTCCCCGGCCCCCGGCCCCAGGTCAATGATCCAGTCGGCGGCCCGGATCATCGCCTCGTCGTGCTCCACCACCAGCAGCGTGTTCCCCAGGTCCCGCATCGCCTGGAGGGTGCGGATGAGCCGGTCGTTATCCCGCAGGTGCAGGCCGACGGTCGGCTCGTCCAGGACGTAGAGGACGCCGGTCAACTGGGAGCCGATCTGCGTCGCCAGGCGGATGCGCTGGGCCTCCCCGCCGGAGAGGGTGTCGGCGGTCCGGTCCAGCGTCAGGTAGTCCAGCCCGACGTTCACCATAAACTGGAGCCGGGAGCGGACCTCTTTCAGGATGCGGTCGGCGAGGCGGCGCTCCTTCTCCGTCAGGCGGCCCTCCAGGTCGTTCAGCCACTCCAGGAGCCGGCTGGCGGGCCAGCGGGGCAGTTCGCAGATGGTCTGGCCACCGACGGTGACGGCGAGGGGCCCCGGCCGCAGGCGCGCCCCACCGCAGGCCGGGCACGGCCGGCGGGTCATAAATTCTTCTATTTTGGCGCGGATGTAGTCGGAACTCGTCTCCCGGTAGCGGCGCTGCAGGTTGGGGATGACGCCCTCAAAGGGGGCGCGGTAGATGCGCCGTCCGCCGTCCCGCGCCGTGTAGGCGATGGGAACCTCCTCGCCGCCGCTCCCGTAAAGGATGAGGTTCCGCTGCGCGGGGGTCAGTTCCCGCCAGGGGACGTCGGTGGGGATACGGTAGGGGCGGGCGACGGCCCCCAGCAGTTGCCAGTAGTAGCCGTCGTGGTCGTCGGTGTTCCAGGCGACGATGGCCCCCTCCTCCAGCGACAGGTCCGGGTTGGGGACGATGAGGTCGGGGTCCAGTTCGGTCCGGGTCCCCAGCCCCTGACAGGTCCGGCAGGCGCCGTGGGGGCTGTTGAAGGAGAAGGTGCGCGGCTCAATCTCCGGCAGGCTGATGCCGCAGACCGGGCAGGCCAGATGTTCGGAGTAGAGGAGGTCGCGCGGCGGATCGGAGGAGACGTCGTTGATGACGACGATGCCGTCGCCCAGCCGGAGCGCCGTCTCCACCGAGTCGGTCAGGCGGGTGCGGAAGTCCGCGTCGGGCTCCTCGGGGAGGACCAGCCGGTCCACCACCGCCTCAATGGTGTGGAGTTTGTAGCGGTCCAGTTCTATCTCCTCGTCCACGTCCCGGACGACGCCGTCCACCCGGACGCGGACGAACCCGGCCTTGCGGACGTCCTCCAGGACGGACTGGTGGTGGCCCTTGCGGTCCCGGACCAGGGGGGCCAGGACCTGGAAGCGGGTGCCGGGGGGGAGGGCGAGAACCGCGTCCACGATCTGCTGGGCCGATTGCCGCGTGACCTCGCGGCCACACCGGGGGCAGTGGGGGATGCCGATGCGCGCGTAGAGGAGGCGGAGGTAGTCGTAGATTTCGGTGACGGTACCCACGGTGGAGCGGGGGTTGTGGGAGACGCCCCGCTGGTCAATGGAGATGGCGGGGGAGAGGCCCTCAATGAAGTCCACGTCGGGCTTCTGCATCTCCCCCAGGAACTGGCGCGCGTAGGCGGAGAGGGACTCCACGTAGCGGCGCTGTCCCTCGGCGAAGATGGTGTCAAAGGCCAGGGAGGACTTCCCCGAACCGGAGATGCCGGTGATGACGACCAGGCGGTCCCGGGGAATCTCCACGGTGATGTTCTTGAGGTTGTGTTGCCGGGCACCCCGGACGATGAT
>DAOUBO010000073.1:0-3982 GCA_034432695.1 Anaerolineae bacterium
CGCGTTCCCCTCCCCGGACCAGACGACCGTCCCGGCCCATGGGTTGGTCCCGCCGGTTGGGTCAATCCCGACCCGAACGTGCATCGGGGCAGGGCTGTTAGAATACGGCGCGGTGGGACAAACGTTCCACTGCTCTCCGGGCATACAGGACCAGGTCTGAACCCAGGCGCTGAAGCGCAGGCGGGGGCCCGGCGTGATGCCGCCGACCTGCTGGTAGAGGCCGGCCTCCATCTGACGGTTGAAACTGTGGATCTTCTGGGAAAGGGCACCGG
Source organism: Anaerolineae bacterium (assembly GCA_034432695.1). GTDB lineage: Bacteria > Chloroflexota > Anaerolineae > B4-G1 > DUEL01 > SpSt-77. The sequence continues at coordinate 273 of DAOUBO010000073.1, forward strand.
AGTGAACCCGGTAGGGGAATTCCACCGCTTTCATGCTCCGGAATTCCGGACGTCCCCAGGCGCAGTTGGGGTCGCCACCGCAGTAGGACGGCGCGGCCGCGTAGGATGGGCGCGGGGGGTCCACCCAGAAGGCCCGCCATCCCGGAGCGATTTGAACTTCGGGGATGCCGTCCTGCCAGGGCCAGTCGGCCGAGCCACCGCTTTCAAAGTCGCCATTGACCAGCAGGTTGGGGCCTTCCTGAGCCCTTACGGGCAGCCGGGGAAACGTCGCCAGAAGCACCCCAGCCAGGGCGACCAGCAGGCACAGCCATCCAGCACGTCGGAACATTTTCTCCTCCGTCATACCGAATTGGAACAACGAGCGATTATAACACAGGGATGGAGGAGAGGCAAACTGGTCAGGGCCACACTGCCACCTCCTCGGGCAAAACGATATGGTCTCCCAGCGGAGTCCCGCCTGCATCCACCGCCGGGACTCGTCGGCCGGTATGCGGATCGTACCAGCCTACCCGTATCTGGTAGGTTCCCGACGGAGCGGCGGGGTCCACGGTCAGCCGGTACTCGTCCCGGATGAACTCGGCGGGGAACCAGCCGGCGGTCGGGCGGGTCCACTCCACGGGGACGGAGTCCTGCTGGGCGTAGATGTGGTCGTCCGGCCCCACCAGGTGGACGAAAACGGTGTAGGAGCGGTCTATGAGGGCATCGGCCCGCCAGTACAGGGTCAGGGTGAAGGTCTCGCCGGGCTGCAGGTCGGCGGGGAGGGGGCCATATCCCAGCAGTGTGGCCATATCGGCCAGATGGGCATCTACCCGGTGCGCCACGGCCGGCGGGGAGAAGTCACGCGCCGGGACAGTGACCCGCAGGGCGCCCAGGTCGGTGCTGGGGGAGAGGGGACGGAGGTCTGCGGTGACCAGGTCCAGGTAAAGGCCGTATGTCCCGGCAGGCACGGGAGTCATCGGGTCGGCCGGAAGGGCGACTGGCACAGAGAACGACCAGACGTCGCGAACGATCTCCCCCTGCCTCCAGGAGGAGGTGGGGAAATCGGCCCGCCCCGGAGCCTGAGCCGCCTCCGCGACGACGGTCCCGTCGGCTCCCACCAGGCGCAGGCGGGCGAGGTAATCGCCGGAGGGCGGCCGGACGGCCTGCCAGAAGAGGGTCAGCGGAAACGTATGGCCGACCTCTATCCCGTCCGGCAGCGCTCCGACGCCCACGATGCGGAGGCCCTCCCCTACCTCGGCATCCAGGCGCTTCTGAACGGGCAGTTTTTCCACAGACGGGAACTCTCGGGGAGGCCGAATTTCCACCGGACCCAGGGGGTAGGCCGTAGCCCCCAGCGAAGTTCCGGCTTCGTCCCGCAGGTCCAGCCGTCGCCCGGCCGGGTCGTAGACGATGACCAGCAGGGTGTACCGGCCCGGTGGAATCCCCTCCCAGGGCAACAGGTGGTGGACGTCCCGGGCGTACTGGTCGGGGCGAAGACGGGAGGTGGGATAGGGATATGCCGGGTGCATGTTGTCCTGCTGACCGTAGAGAATGCCCCGGTCGTCCACCAGGTGCAGTCCGACGCTGTAGTCGGTCTCCACCGGGGGCAGGACCCGCCAGTAGAGGGCAACCTCTATGGGCTCGTCGGCGCGGACGGCGGGAGTTGGAAGGTCGTACCCCATCAGGACCATCTGGTTGCCGAAGTTCACGTCCAGAGGAACGTCCACCCCCCGCACCTGCCGACCGTCAAAACGCGTCCGGCGGAAAGGGTTGTCGTAGCGGTCCAGATAGAGGGTTTTGACCCCGGTCAGGGCCACCCCCAGGAGCGCGCAAACTCCCAGGGTCCAAAGGGAGAGTGGGCCACCAGAGGCTGGTTCGGGGCGCGCGGCCCCCGGTTGGCTCCGCCGGACCAGAAAAAGGGAAGCGAGGAGGAGAAGCCCGCTGAGGCCGGAGACGCGCCACGCCCACCGGCGCAGGGGCGTGTCGCCGAAGCGGAGGGTCACTTCATGCCGGCCGGCGGGGATGTTGGCAGCGATCAGGCCGTGGGGGCCGTTGGGCTCCAGAGGGAGCGGCCGGCCGTCCAGCCTCCCCTGCCAGCCGGGGAAGAAGTACCACAGGAAACGGATTCGGAAAGGCTCGGGGCTTTCTAGGACTACGTGAGCCCGGGTCAGGCCGTACTCCGCCTCCAGGAGGCGGGCCCCGTCGGGAAGGGAGGCCGGGTCCAACCGGGGGATGATGTAATCGGGGGCGGCCGCCTCATAGAGGGGGAGAAGAGCGTCCGGGGAGGGAGGTTCCTGAACCCATCGCGGGAGGTAATCCCCCGCAGCGGTCGCCCCGACCCAGCCGGTCTCTGCCTCAAAGCGGATCTGATCCGGCGGCGACGGGTCCTGCTGGGGAGGGTAGTACAGGGGGTAGAGCCAGGTGAGGGCAACGAGCGCCATTCCCAGGAAGATCAGCGGCCCTGTCCACCGGGCTTGCCTCATCAGGAGTTCCGCGCCGCCTCCCGCCAGAAGGGCCAGGGCCAGGGTCGCGGGCGCCAGGAAACGCCACGGGAATTGAAGAAAGCGCAAAATCGGGATGCGATCCCAGAGCGGCAGGGAGACCGGGAGAGCCATTGCGGCCAGGCCGACGACGGCCAGGGAGAGAACCCAGCGGTGGAAGCGGGCCCTCCGGGGGAGGGTCGCGCCGACGGGCCACCAGCAGGCAGCGGCCAGAGCGACCTGGACCCATCCCAGACCCAGTGGGGCGGGAGGATTGACCCACGCGGGGTCCACAGCACGCGGGCCGATCAGCAATTGGCCCCAGGAGATAAAATTGTGGTGATAATCAAAGGCTGCGGGAAGGTAGACCTGGTGAATTTGAACGTACTCTTTCTCAAAGAAAGCGGGCGCCCAGCAGCAGGCGGATAGCCCCAACCCGAGGGCGAGGGCCAGGAGTGGGCGAAACACTCGCCGAAGGCCGTAGTAGATGCCCAGCAGGAAGATGTAGGCTGCCAGAAGGGGGAGGCCCATCAAAGAGGTGACGTTATGGGTCAGCAGGAGCGCGGCGGTGCCCAGGGTGGCCAGGAGGAAAAACCGCCTGTTGGGCTGGGCCGTCAGCCGGAGAAGGGCCCACGCGGTGAGTGTCAGCCAGGCAAGCGCCCACAGGCTGGGCAGAGTCCCTCGCTGGTAGACGTCGTTCAACGTATAGGGAGCATATACGACGGCGAACGCGGCGACGATGCCGGCGGTCTCGCCGAAGAGGTCCCGGCTCCAGAGGTACACCGCGGCCGCCAGCGCCCAGAGGGCCAGGGCAAATCCAACCAGCAGGGCTGTCTGTGCTGGAATGCCCAGCCAGAGCAGGGGTAGAAGCAGGTAGTAGCCGAGAGGAGCGTAGTAGTTGAAGAGGGGAAATCCGAAACCGTACCCCAGGTCGGGAAGCCACCGGGGATAGAGCATCCCGTGACGTACGGCGCGATCCAGCTGGACCAGCCGGTGGAAGTGGAGAAGCCCATCCGCGCCAAACAGTTGGCCGGAGAAGAGGGGCTGGATGGCAGGAAGAACGATGAGTCCCAGAACAACGGCAATTCGGAGAAACCGATGGACGTTCATCTTCGGAGGATTATAACACAGGACTTCAAAGCGACAACCGGGAGGAATTTGCGCTTTCCGGAATCTGGTCTATATTTGAGGTGAGACAGGTAAAGTGGCGCTCCGAATCCGACCTGCGCAACCCAACGATGCCCCCACCAC
>DAOUBO010000074.1:0-3642 GCA_034432695.1 Anaerolineae bacterium
CCGAGGAAGCCACGGCCAGGGCCAGGATGCCGTTGGAGAAGACCAGCCGGTCCCCCAGCAGGGCGAACTGGTTGGGCATGTAGCGGTCCCGAGCCAGGATGGAGGAGAGGCGGGGGAAGTCGGCGAAGGAGGTGTTGGCCGCCAGGACCAGAATGAGCATCGTCGCGGCCTGAAAGAGGTAGTAGAGAACCGTGCCGTCGCCGAAGGCCGTCCGCCCCAACTGGGAGATGACCGTCTCGTGGGTCTCCTCGTTCGGGACGATGCCGAACTGGTGGCTCAGGAAGGTGATGCCCAGGAACATAGTGATGAGCAGGGCGGCCATCGCGATGAGCGTCTTCCCCGCGTTCTCCGACTCCGGCGGTTTGAAAGCCGGGATGCCGTTGCTGATGGCCTCCACGCCGGTCAGCGCGGCGCAGCCGCTGGAGAAGGCCCGCAGGATCAGGAAGAGGGTCAGCGCGTGGGTGGCAGGGTAATCTATCCGGGGCGGCGCGGCCGGGGGCATTCCCGCCGCCACCCACCGGTATAACCCGACGCCCAGCATGCCCAGCGTCATGGAAACGAAAAAGTAGGTGGGGATGGCGAAAATGGTGCCCGATTCCCGCACCCCCCGCAGGTTCAGGAGGGCGACGGTGGCGATGAGCATCAGCCCCATCACAACCCGGTAGGGGTAGAGAGCCGGGAACGCCGAGGTGACCGCCGCCACCCCCGCACTGATGCTCACCGCGACGGTCAGGACGTAGTCGGTGAGCAGCGCGGCCGCCGCCACCAGGCCGGGGAGTTGCCCCAGATTGTCGTGGGCGACGATGTAGGCTCCGCCGCCGCTGGGGTAAGCGTGGACGGTCTGATAGTAGGAAAACGCGACGATGGCCAGCAGGGTGGCGATGCCCAGTGAGATGGGCCAGGCCAGGCGCACCGCCCCGCTGCCCGCCAGGATGAGCACCAGCAGAATCTCCTCCGTGGCGTAGGCCGTGGAAGAGAGCGCGTCCGACGCGAAGACCGCCAGCGCTTTCACTTTGGTGAGCCGTTCGTGTCTCAGTTGCGATGTTGCCAGGGGACTGCCGATGAGCAGCCGCCGCAGGCTGAGTCCTGAAATCGGTGCCATCTGCTTAACCTCCCGAAAGCGGAGGATATTCTAACACGAACCGGGCGGAACGCAAAGCAAAAGCGCGTGCCAGGAGGGCGCAAGAAAAAAGGCGGGGCGACCTCTGGTCGCCCCGCCCGATGTCCGACGCCGGGAGGGATTAGTACTCCGGCATGGACGGCGTGTGCTCCTTCTTCTCCTCCGGGATGTCGGTAACCAGCGCCTCGGTGGAGAGGATCATCGCGGCGATGGAAGCGGCGTTCTCCACCGCGCCCTTGGTCACCTTCGCCGGGTCAATGATGCCCCGCTCCACCATGTCCACGTACTCGCCCGCCAGGACGTCAAAGCCGATGCGCGGGTTGCCCTTCTCCTTCTGGAGCCGGCGGACGGTGTCCAGGACGACGGCGCCGTCGTACCCGGCGTTCTCGGCGATCTGCATCAGCGGGGCCTCCAGGGCGGTGCGGAGGATCTCCACGCCGGTCTGTTCGTCCCGGTACTGCATCTTCACCTCGTCCAGCGCGGAGATGGCGTTGACCAGAGCCACGCCGCCGCCGGGGACGATCCCTTCCTCAATGGCCGCGCGGGTCGCGCTGAGGGCGTCCTCCACCCGATGCTTCTTCTCCTTGAGTTCGGTCTCGGTGGCCGCGCCCACGCGGATGATGGCGACGCCGCCGGCCAGTTTCGCCAGCCGCTCCTGGAGTTTCTCCCGGTCGTAGTCGGAGGTGGCCTTCTCAATCTCCACCTTGATCTGTTCCATGCGGGCCTTGATCATCCGCTCGTCGCCGCGGCCGCCGACGATGGTGGTGTCGTCCTTGGTGACGATGACCTTGTCGGCGCGGCCCAGGTCCTCAATGGTGGCGTTCTCCAGTTTGCGGCCCTCCTCCTCGGTGATGACCCGGCCGCCGGTGAGGATGGCGATATCCTGGAGCATGGCCTTCCGCCGGTCACCGAAGCCGGGGGCCTTCACCGCCACGCAGTTGAGCATACCGCGCAGTTTGTTGACCACCAGCGTCGCCAGCGCGGACCCGTCCACATCCTCGGCGATGACCACCAGGTCCCGCTTGCCCTGCCGAACCAGTTTCTCCAGAATGGGGATGAGGTCCTCCGCGGCGGAGATCTTCTTGTCGTGGATGAGGATGTAGGGCTCCTCAATCACGCACTCCATCGTCTCCGGGTTGTTGATGAAGTACGCGCTGATGTAGCCCCGGTCAAACTGCATCCCCTCCACGTACTCGGTCTCAAACTCCAACCCCTTGCTCTCCTCCACGGTGACGACGCCGTCTTTGCCGACCTTGTCCATCACCTCGGCGATGAGGTCGCCGATCTCCCGGTCCTGGGCGGAGATGGAGGCAACGTTGGCGATCTCCTCCTTGGTGGTGACAGGGATGGCCTGCTTCTCAATCGCCCTGGCGATGGCCCGGGCGCCTTCCAGAATGCCACGCTTGAGGAGCATGGGGTTGGCGCCAGCGGCCACGTTCTTCATCCCCTCGGAGATGATGATGTAGGCCAGCAGGGTGGCGGTGGTGGTCCCGTCACCGGCGATGTCGTTGGTCTTCGTGGCCGCCTCTTTCAGCAACTGGGCGCCCATGTTCTCGTAGGGGTCCTTCAACTCAATCTCTTTCGCCACCGTGACGCCGTCGTGGGTAATCGTGGGGGCGCCCCACTTCTTATCCAGCGCAACGTTGCGGCCTTTGGGGCCCAGGGTGGTGATGACCGCTTTCGCCAGGGTGTCAATCCCCCGCTTAAGGCTCCGTCGTGCTTCCTCACCGAAAACCAGCTGCTTCGGCATGGTTCCTCCTCCTTAATATGGATAGATGGGTAATCGGCTATTTGTTTTCCACCACAGCCAGGATGTCGCTCTCCTTCAGGATGAGCAGTTCCTTGCCGTCGCGGGTCTTGAAGGTCGTGCCGGCATACTTGGCGTAGACGACGATGTCGCCGACCTTCACATCCATCGGGATGTACTTCCCGTCCTCATCCCGACGGCCCGGCCCGACGGCCAGGACCTTCCCCTGCTGCGGCTTCTCCTTGGCCGTGTCGGGAAGGATCAGTTGCCCCCCGGCGAAGGTCTGGACCTCCTCCTCCAGGGGTTCCACGATCACCCGGTCGCCCAGTGGCCTGAGATTGATGGACATCGCTTCACCTCCTCAATGTGGAGTTGGACGACGAGACGGTTTGCGCACCACGCGCCGCTCCGACCGCACGCCCTCGGCGGATGCGGCGGCGGGATTTTAGCACTCTCAAGCCCAGAGTGCTAAAGGCGGCCCCATCATACCACCGGGGGAAGGATTTGTCAAGGGGGCAGAAACCTGTAGTCAGGCAACTCTAACGAAACTCTAACAGATACGCACGGCGACCGTAGCGGCCGCTCGGATTTGCCTTTTTTCTCCCTCCGTGCTATAATCTGGGCTGATGACAGCGCGCAGGCAACCGACTCCCAGGGCAGAGCAGAATAATCGCTGGTCCGGCCCGCCCGCAAAGGGGCGGCAGCCGACGCTGCCGCGCGCGTAAGGAGGGCATTTTCCGGCAGGGGGCCCCCCCCCCCCGCGGGCGGCCGCCCC
>DAOUBO010000075.1:0-1737 GCA_034432695.1 Anaerolineae bacterium
GAACACCAGGGGATCAGAACAGAAAGGCCGGCAAAGACCGACCGAAGGCCTCTGTAGAAGCGACCTGCGGTCGCCCCCAATCCGGGCGACCTGCTGGTCGCTCCCAATCCGGGCGACCCGCCGGCCGCTCCCAAGCAGGGCGACCTGCCGGTCGCCCCTACTGGCCCGCCAAGTTTATATTTGGTAATCAGGACCATCTGCATAGAGGGTATACAGACCCACAAAATTGCAGTTGACTGGCCTGTAGGTCGGATTGGCAATCCGGCAAACCTGTAGGTCGGATTGGCAATCCGACAAGCCTGTAGGTCGGATTAGCAATCCGACAATGTAGGTCGGATTGGCAATCCGACAATGTAGGTCGGATTAACAATCCGACAATGTAGGTCGGATTAACAATCCGACCTACAGGCCCGACAAACGGGCAGAGCGGAATGTCGGATGCCTCTTGCGCTATGGAGCATTTTGTGCTACAATCTGTTTTGCCTTTCGCCGGCCGTTCCCCAAAGAACGCTGGAACGGGAGCGAACATTGAAATCTTCCGAAGAGAAACGCTCATCGTCGCGGAACTTATTCGCCACCGGGCCTGGTGAGTCGGTCGCTTCGCACGGCCGGCTTCTCCCCCGGCTGATCGCGCAGGCCGTGGTCGGGCTCTGGGGGTGGGCGAGCGATCGGAGAACCACTCGCTCCCTGTTGAGCCGGGTATCGGCACATCTGGCGCTGGCGCTGGTTGCTCTGGTCGCGCTGGGGGTCGGCGCGCTCCAGATGCCCCCGGTCCTGAGGCCCTCTGTATCCCCGCAGGACCTGTTTGCCCGCCAGAGCCTGTTGCAGAACGCCGTCGCTTCGGCGCCGCTCTCGCTCGTCCCGGCCCGTCGCTTTAGACCGAACCCCTGGGCCCCTATTGCCCTGCGAGCCAACCCCCATACGGAAATCCCCAAGCGGCCGCGCCTGGGCATCATCACGTACACGGTCCAGTTGGGTGATACCGTCCAGGGGATCGCGGCCCAGTTTGACCTCCAACCGACGACCATTATGTGGGCCAACCCCGCAGTGGAAGACGCCCCCGACCTCCTCCGGATCGGGCAGGAGTTGATCATCCTTCCGGTGGACGGGGTTTACCACACGGTGAAAGAGGGCGAAACCCTGGATTCCATCGCGAAAAAGTACAAGGTGACGGTGGAGGCCATCACCTCCTGCCCCTACAACAACCTCCAGCCCCCGGACTACGCCATTGAGCCGGGGATGAAACTCATCATACCGGGGGGCGAGAAGCCGTGGGTCCCCAAAGTGGTGACCAGTTACACGGGCCCGGTGCCGGAGGGCGCGCGGGGGACAGGGCTCTTCCAGTGGCCGGTGCTGGGCTACATCACCCAGGGGTACTGGTATGGCCATCGGGCCATAGATATCGGGGTTCCGGTCGGAACGGCCGTCTATGCGGCCGACGGCGGGTTTGTCAGTTTCGCCGGCTGGACCGACGTCGGGTACGGCTATCTGGTTGTGATTGACCACGCCAACGGGTTCGCCACCTACTACGCCCATCTGAGCAAGATCTACGTGACGGCGGGCCAGAAAGTGGAACGGGGCCAGGTCATCGCCGCGTCGGGCAACACAGGGTGGTCCACCGGCCCCCATATCCACTTTGAGATTCGCTATATGGGCGTCCCGCAGAACCCCCGGACCAACCCCCAACTGCTCCACGAGGCGCCCCACAACGCGCCGGTCCGGCGGCTGGACGAGGTG
>DAOUBO010000076.1:0-4559 GCA_034432695.1 Anaerolineae bacterium
TGATGGGGAGGAGGCCGAAGAGGACCGCCGCAACCCGGTGGACCATCCGGATGAAGAGGCCCGCCTCCCCCTGCGCCAGCGGCCGCAGGGAGGGGGAGGGTCGGGGAATCGCCCGTTGTCTCCCGCCGGTCCCGCGATGAGGTCCCGGCGCGCGCCGAAGAGGTCCACCACGCCGAGGAGGAGGGGGTCATCTTTGACTTCCTGACCAACCCGGTGGAGATTCTGGGGGACGAGAAGGGGAACGTGGTCGGGATGCGCTGCATCCGGATGGAACTGGGCGAGCCGGATGCCTCCGGTCGGCGCTCCCCGGTGCCGATCCCCGGCTCGGAGTTTGAGATGGAGGTGGACATGGTCATCTTCGCGCTGGGGACCAGCCCGAACCCGCTGGTCTTCGTGGACGCGGAGGGGCTGCAGCGGACAAAGCACGGGACGGTGGTGGTGAAGGACGAGGAGACGGGCCGGACGACGATGCCCCGGGTATGGGCCGGCGGGGGCGGGGTCACCGGCGCGGCGACGGTGGTGAGCGCGATGGGTGCGGGCAAGCGGGCCGCTGCCGACATCAACCGCTTCCTGGCCGACGGCCGGGGCGACTGGTAGTCCACATTTGTGCTTTTGGCCCTTTCGGCTATAATATGGTCAGTTACCGGACATTCGGAGTCGCGGTCCTGTGTTCAGAGGGAGGGTTTTCGCGTACATCTATTTGAGCGGATTGCAGCGCGGGGACGGCCTCGGCTGAGCCCCTTCCATCTTCGCGCTGCAATCCGCTTCCAGTGAGCCCACTTCGGTGGGCTCATTTGTTTTCCGTACAGCAACCCTTGTCTCAGCGATCCGGAGGAGGACCGATGCTTCCGAAATCTGTGGACGAACAGGTCGCCCTGATTATGTACGGGGCCGAATTCGGCGACGACCAGATCAAAGAGCGCATGGCGGAGGAGTTGCGAGAGCGCCTGAAGGAGGGTCGCCCGCTGCGGGTCTATTGTGGCTACGACCCCACTGCCCCGGACCTCCACCTGGGCCACACCGTTACTATGCGCAAACTGCGGCTCTTCCAGGAACTGGGCCATCAGGCCATCTTCGTCATCGGCGACTATACTGCGCTCATCGGCGACCCCTCTGGCCGCTATAAGGCCCGTCCCCGCCTGACCTACGAGCAGATCCAGGCCAATGCCCGGACCTACGTCCAGCAGGCCTTTAAGATTCTGGACCCGGAGCGGACGGAGGTCCGATACAACGGGGAGTGGCTCGCCAAACTGAAGTACGAGGACTTCGTTTTCATGGCCGCGCAGGTGACCGTTCAGCAGTTCCTGACGCGGGAGAACTTTGCCCGGCGGTACGCGGAGGGGGATGCCATCTGGTTGCACGAACTTCTCTACCCTCTGGCCCAGGGCTACGATGCGGTGATGCTGCGGGCCGACGTCCAGATCGGCGGCACCGATCAACTCTTCAACCTGCTGGTGGGGCGGAAAATCCAGGAGGCCTACGGACTGCCCCCCCAGGTCTGCATCACCTACCCCATCCTGGTGGGCACCGATGGTAAGATGCGGATGTCCAAGAGCATGGGGAACTACATCGGGATTGACGAGCCGCCGGAAGTGATGTACGGGAAGGTCATGTCCATCCCGGACGAGGCGATGCCCAACTACTTTGACCTGGTCACCCGCTGGACGCCGGAGGAGATTGAGCATCTCAAGGCCGGTCTGGCCAGCGGTTCCATCCACCCGATGGAGGCCAAGAAGCGGCTGGCATGGGAGATTGTGGACATTTTCCACGGCCGCGAAGCGGCTGATGCCGCCGCCGAGCACTTCCGCCGGGTCTTCCAGGAACGGCAACTCCCCCTGGAGATACCGGTCTGGGAACTCCGGGGGCCGATCAACATTGTGGACCTTATCCATGCCGCCGGCCTGACCCGCTCCAGGAGCGACGCGCGCCGGCTCATCCAGCAGGGCGGCGTGACACTGGACGGGGAGCCGGTCGCTTCCATAGAGATGGTGGTGGAGCCGCGGGAGGCCGTTCTCCAGGTGGGGAAGCGGCGGTTCCTGCGGTTGGTCCCTGCGGCCGACCATTAACCGCGCCGCGGGCCGGTCCCGGCCCTGCGTGGGCAACAGGGGCGGCAGCAGACGGCGGAACTGTGGAAAGTGTCCGGTAGCCAGTTGGGGAGATTTTCGGCACTCTCCGCAACGGAAGGGGATTTATCTTGCGAAATAGGGACGACCTGCTGGTCACCCCATAAGGGCGATCAGCAGGTCGTCCCTGTCGTTAGCACCCGGGGCGGCCAGCCGCCTTCGCACCGCCCTTCAGTTACACCCTGAGGGGGAAAGGCCGGTTTACCCGGCCTTTCCCTTCAGGGCCTCTTCTATCCGCGCCAGCAGCCGGTCCGGGTCTATCGGCTTATGGATCCACTCGTCCACCGGGATGTACTCCCCCGAAGGCACCATCCCCTGCGCCCGCGCCCCGGTGAGCGAGGTCACCATAATCACCGGCACATCCTTCAACTGGGGGTCCTGCGCCATCTCCCGGCTCACATCCAGCCCGTCCAGGATGTAGGACATCATAATGTCCAGCAGGACCAGGTCCGGCTTCTCCTTGCGCATCACCTGCAGCGCCTGCTGCCCGCTGGCCGCCGTGATGACCTCGTACCCCTTGCTCTGGAGGATCCGCCGGGTGAGCCGCACAAAGTCCGGGTCGTCGTCTACCACCAGAATCTTCGCCATCTCTGCCTCCTTCCCGGTCGTAGCGCAAGATTAATCTTGCGCTACGTGCTCCCGCCTTTTCGCCTCCCAGATCTCCATCGCCCGCTTGGGGCCGTAGTACCACTTCGCGTGGTGCTCCGCGGCGTACTCCGCCGAGACCACCCCGAAGCGCATGCTGACCAGACCGGCCCACATCAGCGGGTGCGCCACCGCCAGGTACAGATGCACCAGGAACATGCAGACGGCGACGATCATCGCCAGGTCATGGAAGATCACCAGCCACCGGAAGAGTTCGGGCGGGATGACCCCCTTGCCGAACCACATCGGGATGCCGGTGAGGCCGAAGACGACCCAGGTGATCATCATCACCAGCCCGTTCAGTTTCTCCCCGGCGTTGAAGCGGCCCTGGGGGGGCATCGCCTCGTGCTTGCCCAGGAGGTAGTAGGCGGGGGCGGTCTTCAGCCAGCCGATGTCCTCCTTCCGGGGGAGGAACTCCCGGATGTGCATCAGCAGCCGGCGGGGCTGGAAGAGGTAGTAGATGATGGGGAGGAGGCCGAAGAGGACCGCCGCAACCCGGTGGACCATCCGGATGAAGAGGCCCGCCTCCCCCTGCGCCAGCGGCCGCAGGAAGGGGAAGTAGAGGATCATCCCGGTGAGGGCCAGGGGGACGAAGGTGGCGGTGTGGAGCCAGTGGCCCAGCCGCTCCAGCGCGGTGTACTTGGGGATCCACTGGATGGTGATGGCTTCCGGTTTGCCCTTGAGCTGGACGGTCATCTCACTTCCTCCATCCGGATTCTACGCCGCACGAAGAGGAAGACGCCGAAGATGCCCAGCAGTGCCGCGCCGAAGGCGCCCTCGCCCAGCGGCTGGACGACCCGCTGCCAGAAGCGGGCCAGCCCCGGCGTTTTGGGCACCGAGGGCAGGCCGTACTGCTCCGGCTCATCCAGCAGGATGCTCAGCCGGTGCAGCCCTCCGGCCTCCGTCTCGCCGTAGATACGGGCATTCATCCCCTTCGCCTGCAACTCCGCCACCCGCGCCCGGGCCTTCTCCAGCAGGTCGCCGCGCTGGCCCCAGGTCAGCGCGCCCACCGGGCAGACCTCCGCGCAGGATGGCCCGCCGATGCCTGCCCGGATGCGGTCCTGGCAGAAGGTGCACTTGGCCGACTTCGCCGCGCCGGTCAGCGCGTTCTCTACCTGCAGGTGTGGGACGCCGTAGGGGCAGAATTGAGTGCAGTAGCCGCAGCCATTGCACAGGTCCCGGTCCAGCGCCACAAACCCCCGCGGGTCGTGGTGGAGCGCGCCCGTCGGGCAGACCTCCACGCAGGCCGCGTCGGTGCAGTGCATGCACTGGTAGTTGAAGAAGTGCCACCCCACCTCCGTCCGCCGGAGTTTGATGATGTTCCAGGTGATGGCGGAGAGGCCCCGCGGCGATTCGTAGATGCCCAGCGGGTCGGTGCTCTCGTTGGGGAGTTTGTTCCAGCGCTTACAGGCCATCTGGCAGGCCTTGCCGCCGACACATTTGACCGGGTCGTAGAGGATGGCGACCTCGTCGGGGGAGACACTGTTCGGCGCGGCCGCGGCCGCGCGAGCGCCGGCCAGGGAGATGCCCAGCCCCAGCGCGGAGAGGCCCAGAAACTCCCGACGGCTCACTCTGGGTTCAGACTTCTTGCCGTTCATTCTTCACCCCTCCTGGTGGGGACGATGCCCCACCGCTGTAGTTCCGCCAGAACGTGGGCCAGGAGAACCTCTACCTGAGCGGCGACGGTCGGCGAGAGGTCCAGCCCTACCTCCAGGGAGGCCGGCTGGACGCCCCAGAGGACTCCCTCCGGGGGGTATCGGCCCCGCAGGCGGGCCGCCGCCAGCAGGTCGC
>DAOUBO010000077.1:0-1873 GCA_034432695.1 Anaerolineae bacterium
ATCCGGGGCGATTTTCGGCCCATCCTGTCACCCCCTGCCTGGAAGGTCCTTTTGTTATTTTAGCATCAAACCGGCCCCAGGGCAAGTTCTCACTGTCCAGTTCGGCCTCCGGGTCGGCCGGGCCCACCTGCAGGTCCAGGAAGCCCCATCCTCCGGCCCCCGCGCGGCGTCTATCCAGGGAGTGCATTTCAATTTCCTGGCGAGGCGCATTGGGCAACATGTCGGACAACCCGATGCCCAGAGGGAAGAGGGGAAGTCGTGGAGGTGTTGAGATCCAAAGGGCCGCCGTTGATATCCCAGCGGGCAGCGGGTGATCGCGGTGAATGCCGGACTCACCGGCTACCAGAGCCCGTTGCCGCAGGCCTTCAGGACCAGCGTCCCGTAGGCGCCGGGCGGGAGAGTGAACTGCAACGTTACCTTCCAGCGTCCAGGAAAGCGCTCATCCGGGAGGGGGTCCGAAACCTCTACGTCCGTCGGGCGGAGGCAGAGTGCCCGCCGGTCGCGGGGGAGATAGGCCCGCTTCAGCAGTCGGGGTTTCAGGTCGGAAAGCGCGAGCCCCTCCACGGTCAGGACATCGGCGACGATGGACGCCAGGGTTGGGTCCTCGTAGCGGGCCCGGTGGTGCGGGAGCGGGATTTCCAGGCCTGCAGGAAGGCGGTCTGCCATCCCGGTGAAGAGGGGCAGGGGTTCTCCCGCGATGTCCAGCAGGCCCGCGGGGCTTCCCAGGAGCGCTGTCAGGTATCGGGCCGCGATGCGGTTCCAGAGGAGGGACTGATAGGCGGCCAGGTACAGGCTCAGGAGCCGCGGGGTGACCAGGTTCAGGGCCCGGCGGAAATCGTCGGGGTGGTCGCAGAGGAAGGTGAGGACGGAGCGGTAGTTGGACGGCCGGGGCGCGAGGTCCAGCAGGCGGCGCCAGTCCCCCCAGTGGGCTGCGGCCTCCTGCTTGAAGGCCCGAATCCAGGGCGGGTCGCCAACCTGGGGCTCGGCCAGGTGGGCCCGCAGGGCTCCCTCCGCGTCCCGCAGGAGGATCCTCCGGCCGGGGAGGTCCCCCGCCACGGTCCGGGAGCCGAAGCGCTGCTCGTCAAAGTAGTTGGGGAGGCCCTGCCGGGCGGCCTCCTGCAACCGTCGGCCCAGGGTTTCCGCCTCCGCTCGCTCCAGGTCCCGGACGGTTGCCGTGAAGCGGTTTCCGGCCAGGTCGGCGGGGGAGAGGGGGCGGGGGAGGAACCCGATCCGCTCCGCGGTAAACCCGGGGCCTTCGGTGCGGGCCGGGGTGCGCAGCGCCCTGACCCGCACCGTCGCGTGCTGCACGGCGACAGCATCCCGGTCCTTCAGCGCAGGGAATGAGACGGCCGCGCGGGGCAGGCGCAGGGCGCGGGCTATCCGGGCCTGGACCTCCAGCGTCGTCGCGGCCCGCTTCCAGACCCGGTAGAGGGCGTAGGGGCCGTCGGTTTTCCCCAGCGCACCTTCCGGGAGTCGGAGGAGCTCCTCCACAAAGAAGTCTTCGGGAACCGTCTTCAGGCGCAACGGAGCGCTTACTTCAACTTCTCCTCGCCGCCGAAGGGCCGGTAGGGGCTCAGTTGTTCCAGAATTTCCCGGTCCTCCTGGGTCAGGGCGCCCTGGACCAGGCGGGTGAGGAGCAGGCCGACGCCGGGCCCCAGCATGTACCCCTGGCCGCACATCCCAACGGCGTAGATGTAGCCCTCCAGTTCCCGCGCGGGGCCGATGATGGGGAAGCCGTCGGGGGTCATCGGGTAGAGGCCCCGCCAGGTCCGCCGGACTTTGATGTTGGCCAGTTTGGGCATCAGGTCCACCATCCGGCGGGCGATCATCGGCAGGGAGACGGGCGTCTCCCCCCGGTGGGGGCCCGTGACGG
>DAOUBO010000078.1:0-1518 GCA_034432695.1 Anaerolineae bacterium
AAGGGGCGCACCGGGCGTATACTGGACAAACCTCCGAAGGAAGGAGTTCTTTCTGGAATATAAAGCCCTCGCAGTGTCCAGGCAATTATCCACATAGTCTGCGGCATGCCGGTCAAAGTGGCTCTGGACACGCAAGATATTGATATCCTTCATATCTTGCCCTTCATTCCATCACACCGGATTTATTACCCGTGAATTTCGGCATCGTCGCATGCCCTTCTGCGCTCACCCCTTCCCGTTTCAGCACCTTCCAGGCGGTGCGGGCCAGAATCTGGAAATCCAGCCAGAGGGACCAGTTATCCACATACCACACATCCAGCCGAAATTTCTCCTCCCAATCCAGCAGGTTCCGGCCGCTCGCCAGGACCGGCCCGGCCATCCCGGGCGGCATCTCGTGGCGACGCCACTGCTCCGAGGTGTAGAGGTCGCGGTACTCCACCAAAAGCGGCCGGGGACCGACGATGCTCATCTCACCTTTGAGCACATTGAACAGTTCCGGCAACTCGTCCAGGGTCAGGCTGCGCAGGAATTTCCCCAGCCGGGTCAGGCGCTGTTCGTCGGGCAGGAGATTGCCGTCTGTATCCCTGGCGTCGTTCATTGTGCGGAACTTGTAGATGGTGAAGACGCGCCCCCGGTAGCCGATGCGGGGCTGGCGGAAGAGGATGGGCCGGCCCATGGTCAGCCAGATCAGCAGGGAGATGAGAAGGAGCAGAGGAGAAAAGACCAGAAGGAGAAAGGCAGAGAAGACAATATCAAAAAGGCGCTTGATGGCCATCTGGATTTTCCGGCCCGCTCCCTCTTTCCGGATATCTTTCGTCTCCCCTATAGCGGCCATCTGACCCTGTAGTCTTTGTATCTGCCGAACCCGCATACCCGCCCACCCGCTCACGCTACCGGGTCATCGGGATGGGCCTCGTTCCACATCGCTACCAGTTCATCGGGCGATTTGCCGATGTTCTCCCGGTTCAGAATGGCGCCGGTAAAAGTGCCAGGAACGTTCAGGGCTTTCCGGATCTCCGGGTCCAGCCGGTGCTGGACGTCAAAAGCGCCGCTCAGGTCAATATTGGGCAAATAGGTCCCCAGCCCCTCCAGCCGGACGCCCCGTCCCTGGCGGTGAAAGAAGACGATCGCATCCCGGAGTTCTTTGAGGACGACGTCCACTTCGCCCTCGTTGAGGCCAGTGCGGTCGGCGATATAGCGGACCAGTTCCTGCTTCTGCACGGTGGGCCCCAGGTCTATCCTGGGCCGAAAGGCATTAATGGCTTTGATTCTGCTGGCCATCGTTCACCTCCTGAAATAGAAAGTATGCATCACCGAGTGGGCGGGCAGCGGGTTGCGGACCAGCCAGGCAGATTTCTATAAGAAACCGCCGAACTTTCTGGGAAGAAATGGGCCACTTTGTGGGAAGAAACCGATCGTTTTATGGGAAGAACTTTCGCCTTTTAAGAACTGCGCGGCCGCCTTAACCCATCTTTGCTTTCCTGGTCAGGACCGCCTGCTCATACCACTCCAGAAACC
>DAOUBO010000079.1:0-6279 GCA_034432695.1 Anaerolineae bacterium
GGGCGGCCGCGGCGCGGGGGGGCTCCCCCCCACCCGCAGCCGCTGGACGATGAACTCCCCAACCCCTGCCTCCTCCAGAAGGAGGGGGACCTCGTAGAGGACGGGCGTCGTGACCAGCGGGACCACCGCCTTCGGCTCCACGTCGCAAAAGAGAGCGATCTTCTCGGTCAGGGCCCGGTCCACCGGGTAGTCCGACCGGGCGACGATCATATCCGGCTGGATCCCCAGGGACCGGAGTTCCCGGACGCTGTGCTGGGTGGGCTTGGTCTTCAGTTCGCCCGTCGCGCCGATGTACGGCAGAAAGGTGACGTGGACGAAAAGGGTGTTTTCCCGGCCCACGTCCCGGCGCATCTGGCGCAGGGCCTCCAGGAAGGGCTGCCCCTCTATGTCCCCCACGGTCCCGCCGACCTCCACGATGACGACGTTCGCGTCGGATACCTGCCCGACCAGGTGGACTCGCCGTTTAATCTCGTCGGTGATGTGGGGGATGACCTGGATGGTGCCGCCCAGGTAGTCGCCCCGCCGCTCCCGCGCGATGACCTCTGCGTAGACCTGCCCAGCGGTGACGTTGCTGGCGCGGGTGAGGCTCTCGTCTATGAACCGCTCGTAGTGCCCCAGGTCCAGGTCCGTCTCCGCCCCATCGTCGGTGACGAAGACCTCCCCGTGCTGGTAGGGGGACATCGTTCCCGGGTCCACGTTCAGGTAGGGGTCCAGTTTCTGGATGGTGACCCGAAGGCCGCGCGCCTTCAGAACCCGCCCGATGGCCGCGGCGGTCACCCCTTTGCCGACGCTGGAAAGCACACCACCGGTACAGAAGATGAATTTTCGCACGTTCGCCTCCGGGGCTAAACCAGTTCTATCTTCCAGTCCACCACCTCCAGGTCGGGGCGGTTGCACTCTATCCAGCGGACGGCGTGCTCCAGAAGAGCGTGGGCCTGAGCGGCGTCATTGGCCACAGTAACGATGGCGATAACCGACGACTGCCAGAGGTCCTGGTCGTCCACCTCTGCAACGGCCAGGTTGAACTCCTTCCGAAGGCCGTTCAGGAGAGGCTTCAGACGGCTCCGTTTCCCCTTCAGGGAACCGTTCCCAGGGAGGTAGAGATGAATGCGGCAGAGCCCGATCAACATAGTGTCGGCCCGGTATGTCGGTTTTTCGGAAGGATGATACCTCATTCGGGGAAAGCGCGCAAGTTGTACCCCAGAGGCCTTACCGTTTGCGGTGGAACGAACCATCGCCTTTGGTGTTGCCAAATACAGGAAACATGCTATAGTGATTCCTCAATCCGTTAAAGGAGACAGGGGTATGTCGGATTGCCTGGTGATTGCCAATCCCGTTTCGGGGCGCGGGGCTGGAGAGCGAGTGATCCCGCGGGTCGTTCGGCTCCTGCGGGAGCGGGGGGTCCAGTTTGACCTGGAACGGACCGAGCGGCCCTGGCACGCAGCGGAACTGGCCCGTCAGGCGGTACGGAGCGGCTACCGGCTGCTCGTTGCCCTGGGAGGGGACGGAACCTCCAACGAGGTCCTGAACGGGCTGATGGAGGCACGGGAGGCCGGGGAGGGAGAGGCCGCGCTGGGCGTCCTCTGCATCGGCACGGGGAACGACTTCGCCTACGGCATGGGCATCCCGCTGGAACTGGAGGCGGGATGTGAGGCCATCGCCCGGAGACGCACCCGCTGGATAGACGTCGGCCTGGCCCGGGGATTTCGCTATTTCGGCAACGGAATCGGCATCGGCTTTGACGCGACGGTCAACGTCATCGCCTCCCGCCTCCGGCGCCTCCGGGGGTTCCTGGTCTACCTGATCGCCGTTCTGCGAACCCTGCTGTTCTACTACCGCTCCCCGATGACCCGGGTGGAACTGGACGACCGGGTGGTAGAATTCCCGGCGCTGATGATCTCCGTGATGAACGGGCGGCGGATGGGCGGAGGGTTTCTGATGACCCCTTATGCCCGCCCGGACGACGGCCTGTTTGACCTGTGTATCGGCGGGAAGATGAGCCGGCTGGAGATGCTCTCCTTCGTCCCCCGCTTTATGAAAGGCACTCAGGTCGGAGACCCTCGCGTGACGATGGCCCGCTCCTCTCGTGTGCGGGTGCTCATTCAGGAGCAGGGGCTGGCCGTCCACGCCGACGGGGAGACCCTGGCCCTGGAGGTCCGGGAGTTGGACCTGGAGGTCGTCTCGCAGGCGGTGCAGGTGGTCTATTAGAGATCCCGGTTGACCGGGGTGATCCTGGCCGGAGGCTCTTTTCAAGAACCGCAAAGGGCGCAAAGAGCGCTGCGCCCTTTGCGATGAAAGTAGGGGCGACCGGCGGGTTGCCCCTACAGTTGGCCCTGGGGCGGCCAGCCGCCTCCGCTGAGATTGGATTTTGAACCGTGCCTTCCGTGAGAGGTGATCACCCTCCCTTGAGGAAATCCCTTCTGGTTGGGACCCTTATCCTGCTGATCGCCGCGGCGCTGCGGCTGAGCGGCGTCGGAGAGATCCCCCCGGGCCTCTACCACGACGAGGCCTACTACGGCCTGGATGCGCTGGACGTCCTCCGGGGCCATCTTCAGGTCTACTTCCCCGCCAACAACGGCCGGGAACCCCTCTTCATCTACCTGGCCGCAGGGATGATCGGGCTGCTGGGGCGGAGCCCCTTCGCCCTCCGGCTGACCTCGGCCTTCGTGGGGATACTCACCGTCGCCGTGACGGCGGGCGCGGGGCCGGGCCCTCTTTTCCCGACGCGTCGGGCTGCTGGCCGCGGCGGTCCTGGCGGTTACCCTCTGGCACGTCCACCTCAGCCGGGTGGGCTTCCGCGCCGTCACTCTCCCCTTGATAACCGCCCTCGTCCTCTGGCAGGGAGCCCGGGCCGCGCGGGCGGGGAGGGTCCATCTGTGGGTGGTGACGGGGGCCCTCTACGGCCTCTCTTTCTACACCTACACCGCCGCGCGGTTCACCCCCCTCGCCCTGGCGGCTTTCGCCTTCTACCTCCTGGCGGTCCAGGGTCCCCGCGCCTTTCGGCCCCACCTGCGGGGGCTCGGGGTGGCGGCACTGGCGGCCTTCCTGGTCCTTTCACCGCTGGCCCTCTATACCCTGCGGTACCCTCAGGTCGTGCTGGGCCGCCCCGACCAGGTCTCCATCTGGAATCCCGCCATCGGCGGCGGCAACCCGTGGGACACACTGGGCCGCCACCTCCTGCGGACGGCCGGGATGTTCTTCGTCCGGGGCGACCGCATCTGGCGACACAACGTCCCCTGGCGGCCCGTCTTCGCCCCCCTGCTGGGCGCCGCGTTCCTGCTGGGCGTGGCGCGGGCCCTCGCCCCCCGACCGAGGCACGCGCGGGCAGGAGCAGAGGTTTTCCCCCTCCTCTGGACGGCGGTCATGGCCTTTCCCACCGTCCTGGCTGAGGACGCGCCCCACTTCCTGCGTGCCGTGGGGATGCTCCCCGTCCTGGCCTTCCTCCCTGCCCTGGGGCTGGATTGGCTGATGGGAACGCAGATGGACGCGGATCAACGCGGATTTTCGTCTTTTATGCTTTCATCCGCGTTCATCCGCGCTCGCCCGCGTCCGAACTTCGTCGGCCTGGTGGTCGGCGTGCTGGCGCTGGGGATGGAACTGGTGGGCGGAGCACGGGCCTACTTCGGCCCCTACGCCCACGACCCGATGACGGGGTACTGGTTTGAACGGGGAGCCGTGGCGCTGGGGGCGGACATCAATCGCTTCCTGGGGGTAGGGTGGTCGGCGGCTGCGTCACCCTCCACACCCGTCGCCGGGCCGGAAGGGCGGGTCTACCTGGACCCGCTCCTCTGGGAGGACTGGCCCCAGGTCCGGTTCCTGGTGGCCGCGCCAGAGCGGGTCAGGGTGGGGCTGGACGGGGGGGATGCTCCCTGCTGTGAGATGATGCGGATGACCGGCAACCTCTGCTTGCCGGAGGAGGGCGATCGGGGCGGTCCCGTGGCCGTCTTCCTCTGGCCCTACGGGGAGTGGACGCGGGCCTGGGCGTTGCTCCCCCACCCCGCGGCGGTGACGGTCCTGGAAGGGCCCCTCTCCCAGCACGATCGGGATACGGAGCCCTTCGTCACCTACCTGGCCTTCCTGACCACCCGCCCTGGCCCCGTCCCACCGCCCCAGGCCCGCCTCTCCGGCAGCGTGGAGTTCCTGGGGGCAACGGTTGTCCCGAAGGAGGACGGCTCGGTGGTGGTCCGGCTGCGCTGGCGGGCCACCGGGCCGGTGGGTGGGGAGTACACCGTCTTCCTGCACTACCTCCGGGATGGGCAGACAGTCGGGCAGGGGGACGGCCCGCCCGCCGGAGGCCGCTACCCGACGTCGGTCTGGCAGCCGGGGGATATGGTCAACGACGACCACGTGGTGCCCGGCGTGGGGCCGCCCCAGGCGGGCCGGGACGAGATCGCCTTCGGCCTCTGGAACCCGCAGACAGGGGAATACCTCTCCGTGCTGGACGAGGCCGGAAACCCCGTCGGCACGGAGATTCGGATCTCCATTCCCTGACGCTTGAAAGCCGTTATTGAATGCGCACCACGACCTTCCCCCCTCGCCAGAGGGTCTCCAGGTCGTAGTACGCCCGGACCTCCGGGGTGAAGAGGTGCACGACCACAGAGCCGTAGTCCATCAGCACCCACCCCGACGAGGCTTCCCCCTCCACGTGCAGTGGAGAGATGTCCAAACTCTTCCTCACTTCTTCCTCCACGCCGCTCTCCAGCGCCTGCAGTTGCCGGTCGCTGGTGCCGCTGCAGAGGACGAAGTAGTCGGTCAACTGGGTCAGCCCCCGAATATCCAGCAGGAGGATGTTCTCCCCCTTTTTCTCCACAATCACGTCCACGATTTTTCGGGCCAGGTCTATCGGTTCCAGGTTGTACCTCCTTATGACAGGGCGCAGGGCGCAGGAAACAGATCAGCGAGGTGCCTCCGGTTTCCGACGAGTGCTCAGGCCGACCCAGCCAGTCCAGAGCAATCCAGTCAGTACGACCAGGGCGGCGGTCTGGAAGGGATGAAGGCCAGCGGCCTGGTGCCAGCGTTCCATTGCGCCGGCCATTCCGCTTCCTGCGATTATGCCCAGCGAAAGCATACCCATAAAGAGACCAGACGCTTTGCCCCGACTCTCCGGAGTCGTCTCATCCACCAGCAGGGCTGACTTGGCCGGGAAGAGGAGGCCGAAGCCCAGGCCGTAGAGCCCCATCGCGCTCATCATCGCTCCCCAACCGGAAGAGACGCTCAGGCTCAGCAGGGCGATCGTTATCAGAGCCAATCCCAGAGCAATCAAGGGCATCCGTCCCCACCGGTCAGAGATACGGCCCAGAGGAGAGATCTGCACCAGACCCGCAACCAGAGCGAAACTTCCAAAGAGCATTCCCACCTGCGCTCCTGTGAACCTCTGTTCCTCCCCGATCAGGGGGAGAAACACCAGGAGAGTTCCCATCATAAACATCCAGCAAAACGCGGCAACGAAGGAAACGGAGAGGCGAGGTCGGAGCAAGGCGCGCCATGCGATGGGGGCATCGGAGTACTCCGGGGAGGAGGCCGGGCGGCTCCTGATCTTCCCTCCGGCGACCAGCGCGGCCCCGAACATCAACGCCGATAGCCCGATGAAGACGGCAGCATATCCCCCCTGATCCCGCAGCCAACCGGCCAGCGGCGGACCGATCAGGCCCGACATCCCATAGGCTACCCCGTAGAAGGCCATCGCCCGTCCCCGGGAGGTGGAGAGAGCGGCATCCCCCAGATAGGCCAGAGCAGCCGGCGTCACCAGAGCGCTTCCCAGGCCATGAAGGGCACGGGCCAGCAACAGAGCGTGCGGTGTCCGCAGGGTCGGGTAGACCAGCAGCACCGTTCCCGCAACGACCAGACCGACCACAAGGGGAAGTTTACGCCCCGCCCAGTCCGTCCACAATCCACCTCCCAGGTTGCCCAACAGGTTCGCTACGGAGTAGATGCCTACGACCCATCCGATGAGGTGTACCGGAGCACCCAGATAGCGCGCATAGGGGGCCATCAACGGAGCGAGGCTATGGGTATCCAGAAACGCCAGGAATGTGATCAGATAGACGACGACAAGGTCTATGCGCATCACTGATCCTCCACTGGCCCGGGGAGGGAATTCCACAGAGTTGCCACCTCCGCAGAAGTGCGCGCGGCCCCCAGGACCACCATCAGCCGGATGCGGGCCTTGGGGCCGTTGAGGCCCGGGGAGAAGAGGCAGCCCATCTCCCTCAGGGTTCGGTAGCCGCCCACGTAGCCGTAGGCGTCCCAGACCCGGCCGGAGGGGCAGCGGCTGGCGAC
>DAOUBO010000080.1:0-2217 GCA_034432695.1 Anaerolineae bacterium
GATTTCCCAGGAGGAACCGATGTCCGACCAACCAGTGACCCGAAAGGTTCTGGCCGAATACACCTATACCGTCCCGACCGTGGAGCGGGGGTACACCGGGCAAACCCTCTACGTCAATCTCTCCGACTACACCATCGCCGCTAAGCCGGTCACCGAGGAGATGAAGGAAAAGTTCATCGGCGGCCGGGGCTTCGGCCTCTGGCTCCTCTGGCACGGGACCCGCGACGACACGAAGTGGAACGACCCGGAGAACGAGATCATCATCTCCTCCGGCCCCATCGGCGGCATCACCCAGTACCCCGGCTCCGGTAAGTCCCTGGTCGTCACCATCTCCCCCCTCACCGACATCCCCATAGACTCCAATGTTGGCGGCCACTTCGGCCCCCTCCTCAAATTCGCTGGGTGGGATGCCATAGAAATCCAGGGCAAGGCCGACCGGGAGGTGATCGTCGTCATTGACGGGCAGCAGGGCCGCATCACCATAGAAGAGGCCCCCGATGCCCCGGTGGACACCCATCTGATCGGCGAGTGGCTCATCCGGCAGATGGCGGAGAAAGAAGAGGACCGCTACTTTATGTCCGCCGTCTCCGCCGGGCAGGGGGCCGAGCATACCCGCATCGGCTGCCTCAACTTCGCCTTCTACGACCGCCGCCGGGGCGCGTTCCGCTTCAAGCAGGCCGGCCGGGGCGGCACCGGCACCGTCTTCCGGGATAAACGCCTCAAGGCACTGGTGGTCAAAAGCCCGCCCGTCCGCGCCGACTCCGTCCACCCCGCCGACCCGGAGCGCATCGCCCGCGCCGGTATACGTCTGCACAAAGAGATCCACGACTACGACGACTCCCAGAACCGCATGCGCCGCCGGGGCACCACCTACCTGGTCCAGATCATGAGCGACTACGACCTTCTCCCCGTCCACAACTTCAAATACGGCGGCCATCCCGATGCCTCCAAAATCAACGGCGACGTCTGGGAGTCCCGCTTCCGCCAGGGGCTGCCCGACGGCTGCTGGTATGGCTGCACTCTCTCCTGCTCCCATGCCGTGGATGGCTACACCGTCCGCACCGGCCCCTACCGGGGCCAGAAGGTCATCGTGGACGGGCCGGAGTACGAGACGGTGGCCGGCGTCGGCTCCAACTGCGGCATCTTTGACCCCGACGCCATCCTGGAGATCAACTTCTACTGCGACACCTACGGCATAGACACCATCTCCTTCGGCACCCTCACCGCCTTCGTGATGGAGTGCTACGAGGCCGGCATCCTGGACAAGGAGAAGACCGGCGGGCTGGAACTCCGTTTCGGCAACGCCGACGCGGCCATAGAACTCCTCCACCAGATGGCGCGGGGCGAAGGTTTCGGCAAAATCGCCGGACAGGGCATCCGCTTTATGAAGAAGTACTTCGTGGAGCACTTCGGCGCCGACCCCCAGTTCGTCCAGGACATCGGGATGGAGGCGAAGGGGCTGGAGTACTCCGAGTACGTCTCCAAAGAGTCACTGGCGCAGCAGGGCGGCTACGGCCTGGCCAACAAGGGCCCCCAGCACGATGAGGCCTGGCTCATTTTTATGGACATGGTCAGCAATCTGCTGCCGACCTTTGAGGACAAGGCGGAGGCGCTCCACTACTTCCCGATGTTCCGCACCTGGTTCGGCCTGGTGGGCCACTGCAAACTCCCCTGGAACGACATCATCCCGCCCGACAACAAATACACCTCCGAGCCGGCCAAAATCCCGGCCCACGTCCAGAACTACGTGGACCTCTTCACCGGCGTGACGGGCAAAGAGATCACCCGCGAGGACCTCATCACCATGTCCGAGCGGGTCTACAACTTCCAGCGGGTCTTCAACCTGCGCCGGGGCTACGGCCGCCGGGAGCACGACAACGTCCCCTACCGATCCATGGGGCCGGTAACGGTGGAGGAGTACGAGTCCCGCGCGGAGCGGTACGACAGGCAGTTGCGGGAACTGCTGGGTCTGGACCCCACGAAGATGACGACCCAGGAGAAACTGGCCGCGCTGCGGAAGTACCGGGAGGAGCAGTACGAGCGGCTGAAGGACGCGTTGTCCGCCCGCCGAGGGTGGACCCGCGACGGCATTCCCACACTGGAGACGCTGAAGCGGCTGGGGATTGACTATCCCGACGTCGTTGCGGTGGTTCAGCGGTACCTGCAGGCGTCGTAGCATCTCCCGCCGGGGCATAGGGGCCGGGGCGGCCGAAGGCC
>DAOUBO010000081.1:0-2710 GCA_034432695.1 Anaerolineae bacterium
GGTGGACGACGGCTTCCTGGAAGAGGGCGAAGTCCTGCCGGACGGCCTGGAGCACCTGGCCGAGGACCAGCCCGCGCGGGAAGAGGCCGCCCAGGCCGGAGGTCAGCACCACATCGCCCACCGGGACCTGGTCTTCCTGGGGAATGTAGACCATCCGGAGGGAGCCGTCCGGCTGACCGACCAGCAGGCCGTTGGCGCGGGATTGCTGCAGGATGGCCGCGACACGGCTGCTGGGGTCGGTGATCAGTTGGACCTGGCTGGTATGGAGAGAGACGCGGGCTATCCGCCCGACCAGAACGGCGCCCCCTGTGACCACAGGCATTCCGACCCGGACCCCCTCGGCCTCGCCCGCGTTGATGGTGAGGGTGCGGATGTAGGGGTTGGGCTCATGCCCCACCACTTCGGCGCAGGGAGCGTTGACGCAGGCGGAGCGCCCGATGACGTCGGCTCCCAGAAAGGCCCAGGTTGGGTTAGCCTCCACAAACCCCATCAGCGCCCGCAACTGGGTCGCTTCGGCCTCAAACTCCCGCAGCCGGATGTTCTCAATGGTGAGGGCGTTGACCTGCTCCTCCAGTACGGCGACGCGCTCCCGTAGTTCCCGCACCTCCCGCACCGTCTGGAAGAGGTCTCCGGCGCCCCGGAGGATCGTCGTCATCCCCCGCTGGAGAGGGGCCAGAACGACCCGGAGGGCCCGTTCAGCGGGGGAGAGGACCCCCGTCTCATGAAGCGCCAGAAACAGGATGGAGAGGGCCAGGAAGATCCGGGGAAGCCACGCGTGCCATGCCTTTCGTCTCACCCCAGCCCTCCGGAAGAGGAAGGTCAGCGGATCTCCCGCTGGTCGGTGGAGAGGATGACCTGTCGGAGCACGTGCAGGTTCTCCAGGACCATCCCGGCTCCGCGGGCCACGCACGTCATCGGGTCCTGGGCAACCCATGCCCGGATATGTGTCTCTGCGGTCACTCGTTCGGGCAGCCCCTTCAGCAGCGCCCCGCCCCCGGCCAGGCAGATGCCGGATTCCATGATATCGGAGATCAGTTCGGGAGGCGTCCGTTCCAGCGTGTCCCGGATCAGGTCCACAATGAGGCTCACGGAGCCGGAGATGGCCTCGCGAATCTCAATGCTGCTGATCTCCACCGCGTCGGGCAGACCGGTAACCAGGTTCCGCCCCCGCAGCACCATCGTTTTCTCTTCGGGAAGGGGGTAGGCGGAGCCGATGGCGATCTTCACCCGCTCGGCGGTCTGTTCCCCGATCATCAGGTTGTACTTCTGGCGGGCATACTGGATGATGTCCTCATCCATCTCGTCCCCCGCGACGCGGATGGACCCGCTGACGACAATGCCCCCCATGGAGAAGACAGCGACCTCGGTGGTGCCGCCGCCGATGTCCACGACGATGCTCCCCCGCGGTTCCGTGATGGGAAGGCCAGCGCCGATAGCCGCGGCCATCGGCTCCTCTATCAGGTAGGCCTCACGGGCCCCAGCGGCGATAGCCGCGTCGTAGACGGCCCGCTGCTCCACCTCGGTGACCCCGCTGGGGATGCCCACAACCACCCGCGGCCGGGGGAAAGGGATGAAGGAGTGCTCGTGGGCCTTCTTGATGAAATAGTCCAGCATCGCCTGGGTTACCTCAAACTCGGAGATGACCCCGTCCCGGAGGGGACGGATGGCGACGATGTTCGCTGGCGTCCGCCCGACCATCTCCTTGGCCTCTGCACCGATGGCCAGGACCCGGCGGCTCTCTTTCTCTATGGCGACCCACGAGGGCTCGTTAATGACGATGCCCTTACCCCGGACGAAGACCAGCGTGTTGGCGGTCCCCAGGTCAATGCCGATGTCTAAAGAGAACAATCCCAGCAGCGCATCTATCGGATTCCAGAGTGGCATTGCACACCGTTCCGTAGAGTTTCAATGGCCTGTCAGACTGATTATACCACAAATTGAGGGTTAGAGAAGGGAGCGCCCGAGCAACTGTTCCTGTGCCGTTGGGGGCGCTCCGGAGGGACGCCTCCCTTAAAAACGAGAGCGTCCGGGCCGCCAAAATCGGTCTGCCCGGACGCTTAACCCGAACGGATGAGCCGTGCAGGATTCGAACCTGCGACCAAGGGCTTAAAAGGCCCCTGCTCTGCCTGACTGAGCTAACGGCCCGTGTGGGTTTCAGTATAACACACCGTCTCCGGATTGTCAAACCGGCGCAGGAGGCGCAAAACGTTTCCCTGTGGCGACGTCGCTACAGGGAAACGTTGAACCCCATGGGAGTAGGGCAACTGGCGAGCAGTTGCCCTACTCCATTACCAGGCAGGCATCCCGGGAAGCGGTGATCGCTTTGCGGAGATTTCGGCCCGGGGGAGGGCCACGGCAGCAATGCAGCCCGGTCGGCGTGAAGATACACAGCGGCGCCGTGGGCACGACGAGAAACGGGATCAGCATGGTGGCCTCGCTCATGCCAGTTCCTCCTTCCTTACAGACCCGTTCCCTCCCTCAATTAGAGGGACTTCCTTCTCCAGCAGCCTCAGGCGGCGGATCAGGTGCTCGTTCTCCCGCGCCAGGCGGCGCATCTGCTCCCGCAGGGCCTGGGCCTCGGTGGAGGATTGTGCCAGGATGTAGCGTGCCTGGACAGCCAGGCGGAAAGCGGCTGCCGATGAGAGGATCATCATTGCGATGGTGAGGGCGATGATGAGCGCTGTTCCTCCGGTGCGCAGGAGGAAAAGTT
>DAOUBO010000082.1:0-6268 GCA_034432695.1 Anaerolineae bacterium
ATGGGTGGCCCGTAGGCCGAAATGAAATTTCGGCCTACATCCGGCGGTTTATCCAAAGTCCAGTTGGGAACCCGCGTGGCCTTTCGCCCAATTGCGGAAACGTAGTGCAAGATCTACCCTGCATGGGACACAGAATTTGGCAACGCTCTCGCGAGCCCTTTTTCCCGGAGGTCCAGATGGCAGAGGAGGCAACCGTTCAGGAAACCCCACAGGAAACACTGGAGCGCTTGCAGAAAGAACTGGAGGCCGCACGGGCCCAGGCAGCCGAGTACCAGGAGAAGTGGCAGCGGGCCCTGGCGGACCTCTCCAACTATCGCAAGCGGCAGGAGACGGAGTTTCTGGAACGGGTTCGCCTGAGCCACGCGGCCCTCATCGCCAGACTCCTCCCTGTCCTGGACGACCTGGACCGGGCCCTTCAGACCGTTCCCCAGGGATTGCAGATGCTCACCTGGGTGGACGGCATTTACCTGATCAGGCGCAAACTGGAGGTCATCCTGGAATCCGAGGGGCTGCGGCCCATAGAGACGGAAGGGAAAGCCTTTGACCCCCTCTACCACGAAGCCGCGCTGTACGAAGAGGTGGAGGGCTACGAGGAGGGAGCCATCATCGGCGAAATCCAGCGGGGCTATATGCTGGGCGATCGGGTCATCCGTCCCGCGCTGGTGCGCGTCGCCCGGGCGAAGAAGAGGAGCGTGAATGGGGAAAGTTCTCGGAATTGATCTGGGCACAACCAACACCGTCGCCGCCGTCATTATCAACGGCGAGCCGACCATCATTCCGACTGCGGAGGGGGACTACCTCTGCCCCTCTGTCGTCGCGGTCAACCCCAAAACGGGGGAGCGGCTGGTGGGGCAGGTTGCCCGACGCCAGGCCATCCTGAACCCGGAGAACACCGTCTTCTCCGTCAAGCGCTTCATGGGGCGCAAGTTTGACGACCCGGAGGTCCAGCGGGCCATTCAGGTCGTCCCCTACCCGGTGACCGCGGCCCCCAACGGGGACGTCCGCATCTGGATGGGCGGAAAAGAGTACTCCCCGCCCGAACTCTCGGCGATGATCCTGGCCAAGGTGAAGGCGGACGCCGAGGCCTACCTCGGGGAGCCCGTCACTCAGGCCGTCATCACTGTCCCCGCCTATTTCAACGATGCCCAGCGACAGGCGACGCGCGACGCCGGCCGCATCGCTGGCCTGGAGGTCCTGCGCATCCTCAACGAGCCCACCGCCTCCGCCCTGGCCTACGGTCTGGACAACCGGCAGGACGGCCTCATCGCCGTCTACGACCTGGGCGGGGGGACCTTTGACATTTCCATCCTGGACGTCGGAGAGGGGGTCTTTGAGGTCCGGGCGACCAGCGGCGACACGT
This sequence comes from Anaerolineae bacterium, assembly GCA_034432695.1. Classification (GTDB taxonomy): domain Bacteria; phylum Chloroflexota; class Anaerolineae; order B4-G1; family DUEL01; genus SpSt-77. The sequence goes on from DAOUBO010000082.1 coordinate 1,361, forward strand.
TCCTGGGCGGCGACGACTTTGACCGACGCATCATAGACTACCTGGCCGAAGAGTTCCTGCGGGAGCACGGGATAGACCTGCGCCAGGATCGGCACGCCCTTCAGCGCTTGAAGGAGGCGGCGGAGCGGGCAAAGAAGGAACTCTCCTCCGTCCTGGAAACGGAGATTCATCTCCCCTTCATCATCGCCGATGAGTCCGGCCCCAAACACCTGCAGGTCTCCCTGACCCGCGCGAAACTGGAGCAGTTGACGGAGGATCTCATCCTGCGGACGCTGGAGCCCTGCAGGCGGGCCCTCGCGGACGCGCGTCTGAAGCCCTCCGACATCCACGAGGTCATCCTGGTGGGCGGGCAGACCCGCATGCCCGCCGTCCAGCGCATCGTCGCCGAGTTCTTTGGCCGGGAGCCCCATCGGGGCATCAACCCCGACGAAGTCGTCGCCGTCGGCGCGGCCATCCAGGCCGGGGTCCTCACCGGCGACGTCCGGGACATCCTCCTGCTGGATGTCACTCCGCTGACGCTGAGCATTGAGACCCTGGGCGGCGTGGCGACCCCCGTCATAGAGCGCAATACCACCATCCCCGTCAGGCGGACCCGCATCTTCTCCACCGCGACCGACAACCAGACGCAGGTGCAAATCCACGTCGTCCAGGGGGAGCGGCCGATGGCCGCCGACAACAAGAGCCTGGCCTACTTCATTCTGGACGGCATCCCGCCGGCCCCCCGCGGCGTCCCCCGGATAGAAGTGACCTTTGAGATCAACGCCGACGGCATCCTGCGCGTTTCGGCGCGGGATAAGGCCACGGGGCGGGAACAGTCGGTCCAGGTCGTCCCCTCCAGCGGCCTCTCCGAAGGGGAGATTGAGCGGATGGTTCGGGAGGCCGAGGCCTATCGGGAGGAGGACCGGCGGAAGAAGGAGTGGGCGGAAGCCCGTAACGCGGCCGAGGGGCTGATCTACGAGGCCCAGCGGCTCCTGCGGGAGATGGGGGAGTTCGTTTTAGAAGAACGCCGCCGTCAGATAGAGGCGGAGATGGAAGCCGTCCGGGCGGCCCTCGCCTCCGGAGATGTTGCGCGGGTTCGGCGGGCGATGGCTGGCCTCTACCGGGCGATGGAGGAGGCGGGCGCGGGCAGCCCAGACCTCTCCGCCCGTCTGGGCACTGGACACGAATAAACAGGGGGTTGCGATGCGCATTCGTCTGCTTTCCCGTGAGGACGTCCGGCGGGCTCTGCCGATGCGGGACGCCGTGGAGGCGATGAAGCGGGCTTTCGCCCAACTCTCCACCGGTCAGGCCGACGTCCCGCTGCGGGTTCCCCTCCACGTCCCCCGCCACAACGGCCTGACCCTCTTTATGCCCGCCTACCTGGCCGCCGACGACCAGATGGCGGTCAAGATCGTCTCCGTCTTCAACGACAATCCGGCGCGGGGCCTGCCCCTCATCCACGCCCTGGTCGTGGTGGTGGACGCGGAGACAGGGCAGCCTGCGGCGGTGATGGACGGGACGTACCTGACCGCGCTGCGGACGGGCGCGGCCTCCGGCGCGGCGACGGACCTGCTGGCCCGACCCGACGCGACGGTCGCGGCGATCTTCGGGGCCGGCGTCCAGGGGAGGACCCAACTGGAGGCAGTCTGCGCGGTGCGGCCGATCCGGGAGGCGTGGGTCTACGACGTGGACCGGGCGCGGGCACAGTCCTACGCAGAGGAAATGGCTGCGCGGCTGGGCATTCCGGTCCGGGTCGCGGAGGCTCCGTCCGAGGCGGCCCGGCGGGCCGACGTCATCTGCACCGCCACTACCTCCCCCGCCCCCGTTTTTGAGGACGGGGACGTCCGGCCCGGTACGCACATCAACGCTGTGGGCGCCTACACCCCCCAGATGCAGGAGATACCGACGGAGACGGTCCTTCGGGCGAAGGTCGTCATTGACCATCGGACCGCCAGCCTGGCGGAGGCCGGAGACCTGCTCATCCCCATCCGGGGGGGCCGCATGACGGAAGACCACATCTGGGCCGAACTGGGGGAGATCGCCGCCGGGCTGAAGCCAGGGCGCACCTCGCCGGAGGAGATAACGCTTTTCAAGTCGGTGGGGGTGGCCGTCCAGGACGTGGCCGCCGCCGCGGCCGTCCTGGAGGCCGCACGGCGGGAGAATCTGGGACTGGAAGTGGAGTTGTGATGTCCCCGCTCCACTAACGGCTCGTCCGCCGCCCGCAGCACAGGAGCGATCGGGACGCCCGTGGGGACTGGCAGTTGTCACCCTTTTCGCCAGTACCGTTCCGCCGGACTTCCTCCTCCTACCTCCCTCGCGTAGGCCCGGAAGTGGGCGACCAGGTCGGCCTCGTCGGCCCAGAAACTGGAGATCTGGGAGCGGTAGGCGCGCGCGGCGGCGATTTTCGCCTCCAGCGCTTCCTCGTCCAGGCCGACGATTTCGGATTCCCAGGAGTCTTGCCCCAGGGCCTCCATCACCTGCCCGGTTTTCCCTGCGTAGGGATAGTCTTCGTAGTAAACCAGCGGCCGACCCGTCGCCTCCGCCGCCTGCCGGACCAACCGATGGTCCACATGTCTCCCGGCTCCCAGGGGGACAAACAGTTGGGCGGAAAGGGGCAGTGCCCCGATGCGTCGGGCCAGTTCTTCCCGCAGCGGGGCGTCCTCCGCTGCGATGGCCTCCCAGAGCGCGCCGTAGTCCGGGTAGAGAAAGCGGCCGTCCGGCGCGCGCCGGTAGATGCAGTCGGGGAAATCCCAGTGGACCGGCCGGGCTCCCAGGAGCGCCAGCGCGGCCCGGTCCTCCTCCCGTCGGGCCGCGGGCGCGTCGGCCCCTGCCAGCCCCCAGAACTCGTGAAGCGCCCGCGCGTAGTCGGAGAGCGGCCCGTCCGGGCTTCCGGCGAAGACGGTCACCACCCAGACACCGATCCCCTGGCGGACCTCCAGTGCGATCCGCCCCCCGCAGGAGAAGACCGCGTCGTCCAGGTGGGGGGAAAGGTAGATATGCAAAGCCTGTTCCTGCTCGCTCATCCCCGCGCTCTTTGCAACTACTGGTCAATCAACCGCAATTTTGTGGTCGGCCTGTCCTATGTGGGCAGTTCTGCCCCCCAAAAAGGGATGGTTCATTTTTCACCCGAAATGGGTGACTTGGCGGCAAAAATGCCGCCTGGTGCCCTCTCCCCTCCCCTGACCCCTCTCCTCGCCTCGGGCGAGCCCCACGGGGCGAGGCCCCTCGGGCCGTGGCCCTCGGCGTGGTCCTCCCCCTCTCCCCTGGGCCTTTGGCCAGCGGAGAGGGGGGATTAAGGGGGGTGAGGGGAGAGAATAAGGATTGCACCCCGACAATAGCCGGCTGGAAAAAAACCTACACTTGTGAGGGGGGCTGGGAGGAGAGGTGAGGTAGGTGGTTACGTCACCCGAATCTCCAGGTCGCCGGCCACGACGGCGGTGCCCGGCAGTGCCGGGTGGTTCAGCGCCGACCCGGCGGGGCCGGAGAAGGAGCGGAGGGACAGCGGGCGCGCCAGCATGGCCCCGACCCCCCACCCCCAGCAGGAGGCCGCAGCCAAAGAGGACCAGGCCGGCCCCGACCAGCAGCGCGATCTTCCCGGTTAACGGCAAAGGGTTTCGGTGTGTGCTCATATCAGGCTTTCGCTGTGCGTCGGATCGGAGGGCGTGAAGGCCACAGGGCCCAAACGATCAACCCACAAAGGGAAAACAGAGAAAGCATCCCCCCAAGACGAAACGAGAAGGGCCGGTAATATAACCGGACTCTATGTTCCCCAGCCGGAAGTGGGACGGCGCGAAGAGCGGTATACGCGCGCAATACCGGCGCCGGCTGATTGTCCACCTCCGCTTGCCACCCCGGATACCACAGGTCTCCGATTACAAGAAACCCTGAGCGAGGCGATTGCACCCGAAACTGGAGTCCCTCTGGCTCCCGAACGAGAACCTGAATTGTAGGGGAAACGGGCAGGGATGCCGACGGCTGAAGAGGCCAGGGATAGTCCAGGATCACCACCCGCAAGGGGTCAAACTGTCCGTCCCTCAGGGCGCGGATGGCGGTCTCTTCGTCAAAAGCAATGGACTCATAAATCAGGCGATAGCGAGGAAAAGGCTCCTGCAGACACTCAAGGTATAGGGGTGGCTCCCGACCAGGTATGGAAGTGATACGGTAAGAGGAGAACGGTATCGGTGGCTCTCCCTCCTTCCAAACGTAACACCCCACGCCCATGAGTGCCCACACGCGCTCTCCGGGAACCTCCTGACGAAACCGAACAAAGGAACGATGAACGAAGGTCAAATCTCCGTGCAGGTCCTCCACGTCCATAAGAGCAGGCCAGTTCCCGGTCAGATGTCCCCGGGTGTCGATCCGATATTCCTTCGCGCCCACAGGTATCCAATCCGAGAGAATCGGTGGTTGCGAGACCTGCTGGGGTGGCTGCCAGACCCAGTGAGTTTGCAACGCCGTTCGCCAGGCCACTGAGCCCAGGTCCAGAACCAGCAGGCCGACCAGCCACCAGCGGGTCTGGGGCCAGCGCTCCAGGAGAAGCCATGCAACGCTCCCGATGACCCAGGGCCACATCGCATTGGAGAGCCAGCGGTGCAGCCGCGGCCATTCGGAAAGGGGTTGCGCTTGCACCCACAGGAAAAAGGCCACGCCCAGCGCGCCCAGGACTCCCAGAGCAATACCCGCCATTCGCCTCCGCGCCGGGTGGACTGCACCATTCCAGTTCAGTGTTCCCAGAACGACCAGTGCCCAAGTGACCACCAGAGCGGCTCTTTCCTGATTCCGAAAGACCCCCAACACGGGCACAAGGTGGACCAGGGCGGGATAGAACATGGCTTCTTTCAGGGCCCGTTTCCCGGAGAAAGTGGAGCGCAGGTCTACCATCGGTGAGCCCCCACCTCCGATCCGAAGGACGTCTCCGCCCGCGCCCTG
>DAOUBO010000083.1:0-2878 GCA_034432695.1 Anaerolineae bacterium
ATAAAGAGGTGGTTTTCCCCGGGGGGGGTATGGGGGTGGCGGGGAAAGCCGATGGCGCTGAACAATGATGTCGCCGGGCTGCCATTGATCCACCGGTACGGCCAGTCCATCCCCGACTATCACCGGTGTTCCCCCTGGCCCAACCAGGTGCATCATAATGGACAGCGGGCGTGCGGGAACTTTCCTCACCTGCCACCAGGTCTCTATTTCCACCACCTGCCCGGGCCGGAGGAGGCCCTTTACATTGTACCCTAAAAAGGTCAGAGCCTCAACCTGGAGGGGCTCGGAGGGCTGGTAGACCGGGGAGATTGTACCAGCCGGTTGTTCATAAATCGCGAAAGGAGGGAGGACGCCGGTATAGCGTTGCTCAAAAGAGAGGCGGGCAGCAGCCAGTTTGCTCTGGATAAATGGGTCGCCCGAGCGGGCTGTTTCGCGAAAGAGAGCGAACCAGCCGGGATCCCGGCCCCCGGTGGGATAGATCCAGCCCGCCGTACAGTCAAAAGTGCCCATCCGCAAATCAGGCCGGCCAAATCCATCGGCGGCTGCTTCTAGGGATAGCGGCACCACTGGCACCGTGCACTGAGCCAGCCAGGTCGGATAGGGGTCTGGCCGGGGAACATGGTAAACGAAAAAGGCTATGCCCGGACGGGCGATCGGCTCCCGGTGGCGAAACCAGTCAAAGTTATCCGGCTCCCCTGCACCGATTCCCTGTAAAGCAGAAGCGCTGATGGCATGGATACCAGGGGGAGGGGCAAATCGGGAGTACAGCAGAGGAAGCGCGCCGGAAAGAGGGGAAACCCATTGATACGAGTTGTGAGAAATGCCGTACAGGGAAGTGTTGGCAAGAGCGGCCACATACACCGGTTCCCCCTTAAAGGGGTTCTGACGTTCCAACCAGCGGCGCAGTGCTTTCAGGGATTGTCCCCAATCCAGGTTGGAATCCACAAGGTACCGCTGTCCATTGTACGGCCCACCAGCCAGTTCGTTAAAATAGGAAATTTCGTAAGGAAACACCCGCAACGTCCCCACGATATACCACAGGCCCAACAGTGTAATCCCCCATTGAAGAAACCAGATTCTCTTTGCGAGGAAACGTCGGAGCCCCTCACCTACTACAAGGTAAATGAACGGATGCACTGGAAGAAAGTGGCGGTAGCCGATATTCATGCCCCCGGCAATAGCAGCCAACGCATAGAGAAGAGAGAACCCCCCCAGAACCGTCCAGTGTTCAGGCAACCCTGATAACACGTTACGCCATTGGGAAATCATTCCGGTGCACGGGGCATTGGGGATACGTAACCCAAGACGCCACCTGAACCCTGGTTTCGCCAGCAAAGTGAGAAGCACCAGAACCAGAGCAAGGAACAGAGGCAGGGGGGTTTTGACCATGAATGCGAGGGGAAAATACCACCATCGGGAACCTGTTTGGACAGTTCCCAGAGCAAAGGTTACCAATCCCTGCCTGCTGAGCACCTGCACGATAAGCGCGTTCCAGTAGGCAGGGGCAGGCCAGGTTCCAGACATCCCCTGCACAGGCCCCCAGGTTACCCCATGCCCTGCCCAGAGCACCCCGAGAGCCATCAGCCCTCCCAGGGCTCCCTGGACCAGCCATAGGCGTCTTCGGTTTGGGGGGCTCCTCAACGCTTTCCAGATTCCGATTAACCCAATGGCTCCTGCCCATATCAGACCGCTGACTTTCGCCAGCATTGTCAGGCCCAGGAGTATCCCCCATCCCACTGCTCTCTTCCAGGATGGAAACTTTAACCAGCGCCAGACTAAATAGAGAGAGGCTGTACCCAGAGTGACTGTTCCTGCATCAGTCGTTGCTAAAGCCCCATGGGCCAATAAATTGGGGTCAAAACAGAGAACGACTAAGGCGATCAGACCTGCCAGCGGACGTCCGAGTTCCCTCCCCCAACGATATATCAGGGCTCCCAGAAGGACGGTCAGCCAGACCACGGGCATCCGGGCCGCAACCTCTGTACGCTCTGCCGGTGCCAGGTAAAGGGCAAACTCACTCAGGTATCTCATATAATCGCCAGAGGACCATCCGGGTAATCGCTCCAGTGGAATGTCCGGCTTTTCCAGATACAACAGGGCCGCTTCCAGAACGTTCAGGAGAGGCGGATGACCGTAAACAGGCAGCATCCAGAATGCCGCTTTTCCCCGTGTCAATAATGCGTAGCCGACGGCGATGTGGGCCGGTTCGTCCACCGTAAAAGAGAGCGCCCGTACGCTGAGCACCAGCAGTCCGAAGAGAATAAGAAGCAGGAGCAGGGGGACGAAGCGCAATTTGCTCATATGCGGCTAATTGGAGTAGAAGAATGCTTCTACCGCCTCCGCCACCGCCCGGACTTCCCCGTCGGTCAGTTCGGGGTACATCGGCAGGGAGAGGACTTCCCGGGCCAGCGCTTCCGTGACGGGCAGGGAGCCCTCCCTATACCCCAGGTCGGCGTAGGCGGGCTGGAGGTGAACCGGCACCGGGTAGTGGATGAGGGTACCGATGCCCCGCTCGCTCAGAAAGGCCTGCAGGGCATCGCGCCGGGGGTGGCGGACGACGTAGAGATGATAAACGTGGTGGGCGTCGGGGGGCTCCTCCGGAAGCACCAGTCCCCAGCGGGCCGCGCCCCCGGAGAGCAATTCCGTGTAGAGGGCCGCGATCTCCCGCCGCCGCGCGTTCCAGGACTCCAGATAGCGCAGTTTGACCCGCAGGACGGCGGCCTGGAGTTCGTCCAGCCGACTGTTGGTCCCCCGAAGGTGACTGACATAGCGCCGGGCCCAACCGTACTCTCGCAGCAGCCGGACTCGCTCCGCCAGCGCCGGGTCGTTCGTGACCACGGCCCCGCCGTCGCCGAAGGCGCCCAGGGTCTTGGTGGGG
>DAOUBO010000084.1:0-4220 GCA_034432695.1 Anaerolineae bacterium
TTTGAAACCGGGCGCGCCCTGGAGTACTTCTTCCAGGCAGTCTATGGCGGGGAGGAGAGACCTTCGGCTGAAGACAATCGGGAACATATTCGTATGCTTTTTGCCCTCTGGGGCCAGGATGAACTTACCCTCCGCGCACTGCGGGAATGGTCCTCGCTTCCGATCCTCCGCAGCCGTACGGGAGAATATATCCCTCCCAATCAGGCCTACCTTCCCGCAGGACTCGGAGGGCGGAAGGAGGTGGAGGAATATTTCCGCCTGGCTGGCAGGGAACCATTCGTGGCAGAGGATTATGCCGATCCAGAAGAAAGCCGGGAGCGGTGGGGGGAGTTTCTGGAAAAATTGGGAGTGGCGCGTCTTCCGAGACATTGTGTTACCGAAATTGAAATGAATAGGCCGGAAATGAAAGCCTGGGTTGCTGAGCGCAATGTGGAGGGACACATTCCCGCAAATGCCTGGTCGTTTAGGGCTCTGGTCACGGAAATCGATGGTTTTGAGCGCGCATACCAAAAGTTGATGGAGGAGAGAAACCTGGATTCAGTACAGGCATTCTGTGGCACCATAGAAGGCCTGTTAACAGAAGGGGAACCCAATCTTAGTGTTGACTGGTTACAGTATCTTTATTACTACATTGGAGAAAAATGGCGCACATATACTGTGCGCCCTGCAAAGTGGATATACGATTTACAAACCGATTCCTGGCTTCCCGCTGACAATGGATTGCGCTCCATCCCCAACCTGTTATTCCACCCCGACCTGAAGCCCATCCTGGGGCCGGGATTCTCCTACGTCCACGAGAAGGTGGGAATTCGCAGAGGCTCAAAACTGGCCCGGCTTCTGGGCATCCGTCAGGAAGCAAGCGTTGACGACGTGATCAACCATCTGGCAGAGTTGGCCGATTTGGATGTACGCGAGGCCGAAATCATCCGCCCTATCTACGAGTGGCTTTCCAAACGCCCTTCCCAGGAAGCTCTTCTGATCCGCCAGAAATTTCAGGAGCGCGCCCTCATCCTGATACCCGATGCGGGATGGTTCCGGAGCGAGGAGGTGTGCTGGCGGGACCGAACCGGCTCCGTACCGGAGGTCAGCGAGCACTGGTCTGACCTGAGATCCTTCTTCCTCAGCACCCTCCAGATTCAGGGGCACCCTCACCCCGATCACCTGGCCTGCATTCTCCTGGGCTGGGCTGAGCGGGAAGCCCAGCCAGACCTTCCCAAAATCCGACGCCTTGCCTCTGTGCTCTCTGAGAAGTGGGATGAAATATCCGCCGAACTGCGCGGCCGTTTGAAGGATGAACCGTGCTGGCCCGCCCGGGTCGGCGACGAGGCAAGATGGGAAAGGGCGAATCGCATATACCTGCGCGACCGGGAACACATCGCCCGGCTCTTCGGGGACGCTCTTCCCTGGTGGGCGCTGGATGGCCTGGAGGACCTGGCCGGGAGACTGGGCGTGTCCAGAATATCCACAGCACAGCCAGATGTAGACCCCATTGGCAACCCGCAACCGGATACCCGGCTTATGCAACATCTGGAACAGATATGGCCTTTTATCGCGCGTTTCGTTCAGCGGAATGACCTCCCGGAGACTGTTCCCGAGATTCAGTGGGTGGACCAGATCAGAGTCCGCTACCGGGCGGGGTCTCGGTTAAGCGCCCCGGATACTGTCAAATCTCACCTTCGCCAGGATGAATGGCGACTCTACCTCTCACGAGAGATTGGGCCGCAACCTGACCGGTATATAGGAGATGCGCTGGAACAGACACTGGGAATGGAGAACCTCCGCGAGTTTATCCGGGATATATGGGAGCAGGTGGAATCCCCTGCCGACCTGAAGGAGACTCTCCAATTCTGGGAGGACAAAAGAGACCTGTGCCTGAAAGACCTTCTTCCGATACCACCTGTGGCACCGGAGAGCACCGTGGGCTCAGAGGCTCAATTCGCCACACCCCCCGATACAGAAACCGGGTTTCCCCACACAGAGTTGCCCTTCGCTCTCGCGGGTACCGGATTAACGAGATCCCGCGAAGCGACAGGAATATCCGCTGGAAGAGACACTGCGGAGATTTCTCACGAGCATCCAGCAGATTCATCTCGGGTGGAGCAGGCTCAAAGAGGTTGGGATTCGCTCAAAGTGGCCCGAGTTGAGGAGGCGGCCATGAAGAGGGCTGTGCAATGGTGGAAAGAGCACGGGTATGAGGTGCGAGACGTTTCCGCCGATACGAGATCAGGTTATGACCTGGAGGTCACTAAAGGCGATGTAACGTATTGCGTTGAGGTGAAGGGAACAGAAAAGGGGGACCGGATCTTCGTAACCAGGAACGAATGGGAGGTAGCCATAGAGAAAGGCGGACAGTATTGCCTTCAGGTCATCACGGTGCCTGAAGGGGAAGTTTTTCTGGTCTGGTCGCCTGCCACCGTGCTGGCAAGCGAGGCCACTCGGCAAGAACGACTGGTAGTGCAGGTGCACTATGAAATCCCATTCCCGGCGATTGCTCGCCTGGCCGAAAAGGGGGCACCCTGAGCCCCGCTGAGGAGGTCCAGATGACAGTCACCCTCACCCTCTACGGCGGCGTGGGCGAGATCGGCGGCAACAAAATCCTCGCTTTCAGCCTCTGGGATATGGCCGACCTGCTGGACCTGGAGTACCTGCTGGGAAGCGGCCCGGTGGGCGGGACGTACATCTACTCCAACAGCCGGGCCTACGATGAGGAGCAGAAGGTGGACCTGGCGCGCCTGTGGAAGTGGATAGAGCACTTCGGGATGAAGCCGGTGGGCCTGCGGCGGGACGGCCCGTCGGGGGAGGTGGACGTCGTGCCGGGCTACCACGCCTCCGGCCACGCGGGCGGCCCGGACCTGGTCCGGTTCGTGAAGGAAGTCCGCCCCCGCCTGCTTATCCCCGTCCACACCGAACGCCCGGAGCGCTGGCTGGAGGAACTGGAGGGCACCGGCATCCGGGTTGTGATTCCCCGCTACGCCCGACCCGTGCCCCTGGAATAACGGTGATCACCTTCTGCACCCCGAGCCCGACTCCCTCCCCAATTCTTTGCCCGGCGTCACTGCCCGCCGCTCTCCAGCCATTCCAGAAACTCCCGTACGGTCAGAATGGGAATGCCCCGATACGCCCTCAGCCCCAGCAGGTGCTGATCCCCGCTTACGATCGCATCCGCTTCTGCCTCCACCGCGCAGGCCAGCACCCGTTCATCGGCCGGGTCCTCCGGAATGGCCCGCTCCACCTCCGCCTCCCCCGGCACCACCAGCGCCTCTCGCTCCAGAAGCGCCACCAGTTCCTCCACATCCTCATCCGTGACCGCGTACCTGCGCCGGATGCGGGGATACCCCAGCACCGCCCGGATTTCGGCAAGAATCGCCGGGCAGGTCACCAGGAGATACCGCCGTTCCCGCCAGCCATCCAGCACCTGAGCCGGAAGCCCCGACCGGACCAGCAGGCTGCTCACAAAGACGTTGGTATCCAGCACAACCTTCCACATCGGCGGCCCCGCCCGCGCAGCGGATCACTCCGGGAGCGGCGAAGCCACGCCCCGGGCCGCGGCCCTCACCGCTGCAACGGCTTCCGCCACATCCCGCTCCACTTCCTCCGGTGGGACCTCCGGCAGCCGGGCCCGGATCCGCTCCAGCACCCGGAAGCGGGCCTCCCGTTCGGCGACCAGCCGCTCATACATCTCCACCGGGATCATCGCCACCATCGGCCTGCCGGAGCGCTCCACGATGACCGTCTCTCCGCCGTAGTGGACCCGCCCCAGCAGGTCGGCGAAGCGCTCCCGGGCCTCCCGTGCCCCAATCCGGATCTGCACCATTCTCACCCTCCATAGACGAACTCCGCTCCCATTGTACCTCCATCGCCCACATTGTCAACAGTGTACACCCTTCTCCTCCGCCCCTCCGCCCCCCGCCCCCTGCTTCCTGCCTCCTGCTTCCTGCCTCCTGCCTCCTGCCTCCTGCCTCCTGCTCCCTGCTCCCTGCTCCCTGCTTCCTGCCCCCTGCCTCCTGCTACAACTCCTCCACCATCTCCTGCATCCTCGTCGTATCCGGATGGAGATACCGGGCCGTCGTGGAGAGATTGGCGTGGCCCAATATCGCCTGCAGCGTCGCCAGGTCGCCCCCCGACCGCAGAAACCGCGTCGCAAAGGTGTGCCGCAGCGTGTGCGGCGTCACCCGCCGCCCGATCCCCGCCCGCCGCACTGCCTCCGCGAGCACCCGCTG
>DAOUBO010000085.1:0-3152 GCA_034432695.1 Anaerolineae bacterium
GGCCGTCCGGGACGCCACCCGGTGTCACTTTGGAGACCAGGGATGTCTGTGGTAAAATCCCAAACTGTGTCTGTTGAAACAGTGGAGCGCAACCCACGGTATTGGCTGGAGCAACTTCTGGCAGGGCAAACGCTCACCCTGGTCAATTCCGAAGGGGTGCCGATCGCAATGATGATTTCTCTACACCTCCCCGCCTCCGACGCCGAAGCAACCCTTGCCTGGGAAGACCGTTGGGACGCCCTGGCCCAAAAGGTTAGCCAGGCATGGAAGAGCGAAGAGGGTGCGGTGGAAATCGTGGCAAAGATGCGGCGATGAAGTACGTAATAGATGCCAATGTCTTCGTGGCAGCCCTTCGGAAGGAAGAGCCGTTTTACCAGCCCAGTCGCGCATTTCTGCAGAGAATACAAAGCGCTGCCAGTGCCGTTGTATGCCCAGGCCTGGTTTTACCTGAGTGTGCTGCTGCCATCATCAGGGCCACAGGCGATCCCGCACTGGCACGGGAAGCGATCTGGCTCATCCGGAACTTTCCTGGTATGCAACTTGTGCCTGTGGAACTCTCTACGGCCGACTGGGCTGCCCAGCTGGCGATAGCGCACCGCCTGAAAGGCGCAGATTCTGTTTACATCGCGACAGCCGCAGTGTTTCAGGCCATATTGATTACCTGGGACGGTGAGATACTGGAGCGATCCCTGTCCGAAATACCGGTACTCCCGCCTGACGAGTGGCTGAGGCGAAACTCCCCTTACCACCCAGATTGAATCCAGGAGGCCATAGATGCCCAATCCCGAACTGCAGACCATCGCCACCACCCTGCTGGAGCGCATCCAGCAATTCCAGCCCGTCGTCGTCACGGAGGATGTGGGGACCGTGATAGAGGTTGGCGACGGCATCGCCCGCGTCTCCGGACTCCCCACCGTCCAGATGAGCGAACTGGTGACCTTCCCGGACGGCACCCTGGGCATGGCCTTCAACCTGGAGGTGGATAACGTCGGTGTCATCATCATGGGCGACTACACGAATATCCGGGAAGGCGACCTGGTCCGCCGCACCGGGCGCATCGTCTCCGTGCCCGTGGGCGACGCGCTGCTGGGCCGGGTCGTGGACGCGCTGGGCCGCCCCATAGACGGCAAGGGCCCCATCCGCACCGACAAATACCGCCCCATTGAGCGCATCGCGCCGGGCGTCGTCCTGCGCCAGAACGTGGACACCCCGGTCCAGACCGGCATCAAGGCCATAGACGCGATGATCCCCATCGGCCGGGGCCAGCGGGAACTCATCATCGGCGACCGGCAGACGGGTAAGACCGCCATCGCCATAGACACCATCATCAACCAGAAGGGCAAGGACCTCATCTGCATCTACGTCGCCATCGGGCAGAAGCGGGCCCAGATCCGGCAGGTCGTGGCGACGCTGGAGCGGTACGGCGCGATGGAGCACACCATCGTCGTGGTCGCCTCCGCCTCGGAGCCGGCCGCGCTTCAGTACATCGCCCCCTACGCGGGCTGCGCGATGGGCGAGGAGTTCATGGAGCGGGGACAGGACGCGCTGGTCATCTACGACGACCTCTCCAAGCACGCCTGGGCCTACCGCCAGGTCAGCCTGCTCCTGCGCCGCCCGCCGGGCCGGGAGGCCTACCCGGGCGACATCTTCTACCTCCACTCCCGCCTGCTGGAGCGCGCCGCCCGCCTGGCCAACCACTGGATCATCGTCCCCCGGGATGCCCCGGAGGGTGTGAGGGAGGGCGTGGACGGCCAGGTCTACATCGGCCCGCTGGGCCGGGAGCGGGCGGAGGAACGGCTGAAGGAACTGGGGGATGGGTACGAAATCCGCAAGAAACCCGGCACCGGCGGCAGCCTGACCGCGCTCCCCATCGTGGAGACCCTGCTGGGCGACGTGACCGCCTACATCCCGACCAACGTTATCTCCATCACCGACGGGCAGATTTACCTGGAGACCGACCTCTTCAACGCCGGCATCCGGCCCGCCATCAACGTGGGCATCTCCGTCTCCCGCGTCGGCGGCGACGCGCAGACGAAGGCGATGAAGCAGGTCGCGGGCGGCCTGCGGCTGGATATGGCCAGTTACCAGGAACTGGCCGCCTTCGCCCAACTGGGCTCCGAACTGGATGAGGCCACCCAGCGGAAACTGGACCGGGGCCGCCGTCTGACGGAGATCCTCAAACAGCCCCAGTACGAGCCGGTCCCGCTGGAGGAGCAGGTGATGATCATCTACGCGGGCACCCATGGCTATGTGGACCACGTCCCGGTGGCGAAGGTCCGGGAGTACGAGCGGGCCTTCCTGAACTTTATGCGGACGATGCACCCGGAGGTGGGCGCGGACATCGCCGCCCGGAAAGAGTTGACGAAGGAGACCGAGGAAGCCCTGAAGGCCGCGCTGGAGGAGTTCAACCGTCGCTGGACGCCGTAGCCGACCGGAAAGTCGGGAGAAGACCAGGATGGTTTCCCAGAAGCCTTTCGCAGAAACGGCTGTCGTCGGCCCGGAGCAGATCGGGCTGGGATGGCTCCTGGACCAGTACTGGGATGAAACCCTCTACCTGGCCCTGGCCAACAGCCGCAACGTCCTGGTGGAACTCTCCGACGGAAAGGTCACCTTCCCTATGATGCCAACCCCGGCTCATCAGCAGGTTACGGGCAACCTCTACGCTGCGCTGTGGGAGTACGGGCGAACGGGAAATCGGGGAAGGGCCTATATGGCCCCGATGCCCATTCGCCTCTGGCCGGGAAAGTTCCGCGAACCGGATGTCGTTTTCTACCGGACGGAGCATCTGGACCGGGTCGGCGAGCAGTACGGCGAAGCCCCGGGCCTGGCGACAGAGGTCATCTCTCCATCCACCCGGGCGCTGGACGTGGGGATCCAACGGGAAGGCACGCCCAGGCCGGCATTCCGGAGTACTGGCTGGTGGACCCGGAAGCCCGAACCGTCAGCGTCTACGTCCTGAGGGGGAGCCAATACCGCTTTGTCGCCCTATACCGGGAAGGAGAGACCTTGCATTCCGGGACTCTGGAAAGATTGACGGTCCGGACCGACGACCTGTTTGAGTAGGAGACGGCCGATGCAGCAGGACGGGATTCTGACCATAGAGGAGATTCGGGAGCGGTACGCCGGGGAGTGGGTGCTGATTGAGTACGTGG
>DAOUBO010000086.1:0-1963 GCA_034432695.1 Anaerolineae bacterium
CATCATCGGCGACCGCAACGGGGACGGCGTCCCCGACGTCGTGATCAACGGCGACAACCTCACCCAGACCGGCGCAGTGGGCCTCTGGATCCGGGCGGACGACGTCCTGGTGGACGGACTGGAGGTCCGCAACGTGGACTGCCCCGGCTGCTGGGGGCTGGACATTCACGGGGACAACGGGGTCGTCCGCAATTCCCGCTTCGTCAGCAACACCACGGGCATCCTGCTGACCAACGGCGCCTCGGGAAACCTCATCACCGGCTGCCTGGTGGCCTGGAACCGGGACGACGGGATCCTGGTCTCCTCGCCGGTGACGCCCCTCAACCCGGCCAATGGTAACACCATCGCGAATTCGTCCATCCTGAGCAACGTCAACAAAGGCATCATCATCCAGCGAGGCGCGTCCGGCAACGTCGTCCGGAACAACCTCATCGCGGGCAACGGCTGCTACGGCCTGCACCTGCGGGGCGGGGCGGGCACCCCCACCGACCCCTTCGTCCCGCCGACCGGCAACCAGATTCTGGAGAACGAGTTCCGGGGCAACGGCGCGGCCTGCTTTCCCCAGGCCGCCGTCGTCAACGACCGCACCCATCAGCCCCCCGGCGACCTCCCGACCCTCTCGGGCGGGTACGACAACCTCCTCGCCGGGAACGTCATCACCGCCAACACCGGCATCGGCGTCTACAACATCGGCGCGTCGCCGCTGATGACCGGCAACGTCGTCGCCAACAACACCTCCTACGGCATCTACAACGTCCCCGATTTCTCCGGGACCTACAGCCCGGCCGGGGCCGGCGACGACATCCTCTCCATCCCCATCCTGAAGAACAACGCCGTCTACGGGAACCAGACCTACGCCGTCTACTCGCTGGACACGGCCCCGGTGGACCGGTACACCCTCCACACGGACAACGTGCTGAGCCAGACAGGAGGCCTGCAGGTCCTGCAGGTCTGGTACGGCGCGGTGGAGGTGGTGACCGGGACGGTCACGGCCCCAGTGCCCATCTCCTCCGGCATCAGCGCGCGCATCGTCGCCAGCGGCACCGGCTGGCTGCGCGACCTCTCATCTTATGCCGCCGCCCCCGCCTACAACTCCGGCATCTGGGGGGATAGCGGCATCGGGTACGACAACGTCCGTACCTGGGCGGGCATCCGGGAGTTGGAGGTCTCCGGCGACGGCACCCTCGTCCGCCACCTCACCCACACCGTTCAGGTCTACCTCCAGGGCGTCTACACCGGCGCCGTCCGCTTCAGCTGGGACGGCCTGACCGCCACCGACCCCATCTCCGGCGACGTTCTGATCCCCCAGTGGGTCCAGACCGGCCCCTACGGCCGCTACCAGGTCGCCGAGGTCAACTTCACCTACGACACCGACCGGGACACCCTCCCGGACGTCGTGGAGGGCACCGGCGACACCGATCACGACGGCCAGCCGGACTACCTGGATACCGACTCCGACAACGACGGCATCCCGGATTCGGTGGAAGGGGGCGGGGATATGGACGGGGACGGCATGCCGGACTATCTGGACCCGGACTCCGACGGCGATGGGATTCCGGACTGGGTGGAGGCCGGGTGTGAGAGCCAGCCCACCGGTGGCGAGACCTGCCCGAACGCGAATCGGGACACCGACGGGGACGGCATGCCGGACTATCTGGATCCGGATTCGGACGGGGATGGCATCCCGGACTGGGTGGAGGCCGGGTGTGAGAGCCAGCCCACCGGTGGTGAGACCTGCCCGAACGCGAATCGGGACACCGACGGGGACGGCACGCCGGACTATCTGGACCCGGACTCCGACGGCGACGGGATTCCGGACTGGGTGGAGGCCGGGTGTGAGAGCCAGCCCACCGGCAACGAAATCTGCCCGGACGTAGACCGGAACACCGATGGAGACACCTTGCCGGACTATCTGGACCCGGACTCCGACGGCGACGGGATTCCGGACTGGATGGAGGCCGGG
>DAOUBO010000087.1:0-13740 GCA_034432695.1 Anaerolineae bacterium
CGCTGCCCGCCAGCCTTCCTGCTGTTTTGATGGCTCTGTTGTCTTTGGAGAAATATTTGTGTGAAGAGGGCGATTTAAAAGATGTAAAGGATTGGGTGCGCCCTGAGCCGCTGAATACAAAAGCCTACCTTCAAGCGGCTGGAGAAACTGATGCCATCATTGTTCGGTGGAACCTGCTGCGGTATGTTCATGTTGCCCGGTCCGTTGCTTCTCCGTGGGGAGTATTTCTCTATCTTCTCCCGGCCTGGCCCCTGGCGACGTTTCTGGTTCAATCCCTCACTCGCTGGGATCCCGCTCAGGCTGTTCTGGTTACAGGGCTTGGCCTGCTGGTAATCGGGTTGGCCGAACTGACTGATTGGTGGCTTCTGAAAGCCCGCAGACTTCTGAAGGCCGTCCAGAGAGAAACTCATCGTTATTTGAGTGGCCGGATTTTGCGCCTGGCTGCGAGTGCTCTTCGGGATTACCGTCACTGGATGCTGGCCCAATTACGGGAAGCCGAATTTGCTCTGGCAGATTTGTACGGCGTGTGTCTGCGACGACGGACGGAAGCAGAGAGAACATCGCAGGCTTTGGAAGGGTTCCACCCTCAGGTGCGGGGATGTACTTATGTTTTGGCGCTTCGGAAGGAGGAGGTTGATTCCTGGAAAAGACGAGCCCTGGATGAAGTGCACCAGCATAGGGAGTGGATCAGCGAAGGGAATACGGAGAAAGCCTTTGACAGCGCAGTGACCGCTCTGATTGTTCGGGAAGTCTGGCCTCTGCCGGAACAGCCTATGCCAGGGGAAGAGGTTTTAAGAAAACTGGAAGCGTTGTGTAGAGAGAAGGTGAGACAGACCGCACCACTCCCTGAGAGGTGGAGAGCAAGTCTTCCTGCGGAGGACGTGGATTTGCTGAGAGGAGGTAGACGCTGGGAGTGGCTATGGAATCGTGCCCTTCCTTTGGGAAGGGTGGAATCTCCGGAGGGGGAATTTACGATTATGATGGCTTCAGAAGAGATACTTCCTGGACCAACTGGTAAGGGGAGTCCTTTCTGGCGATCGGAATGGCAAGTCGCCCCAACCCTTCAGAGCGCGGAGGAAGTGTGCATCCGGGGGTTCATAGAGCCGAAGCGAGGTGCATAATGGCCTGGATTTACTTATTGCTCGTGATGCTCATTTTTTATACGCCGGTAGTAGGACTGAGTTCTTCTCTGCTTCAGATGGATTGGGAAATCTCCATCTCTGGGTTTCGGGTACCCATACCGTTCACCGGTGCTCTCTGGCTTCTACTCTGGAGTGCGCTCTCATGGTGGGTGCTATGGACTCTTACGCGCTACTTGGAGGAGCGAGCCGGGTTTGACATTTTCTACTGGCTGGACAAGCAGTTGCCTTTTCTGCACCTTCGGGAGCGATGGATTTACGCGACCCATCCTCCGTTTTCCACCCAACTCGCGGTGGGGCTGGCAGATATTGGGCTGGTGTTGTCCCTGTTCAAAGTGATCGGCGTTCTTCTGCTGGGTGTATTGCTGGCAGTTGCGGTACCGCAACTGCTCCAAACCGTTCTTCCAGGCCTGATAGAATCCCTGCTGACCCGATTCCCGGGGGCTGGGTGGGTAGAAACCCTGGTGGGCTGGATCAGTGGGTTATTGATGGAGTGGCTGGCCGGTTCGTTATTGAACTGGCTGCGGGATGCTCTGGGGAAAATGCTGGAATTTGGACTTCATGCCCAACTTCTTGCGGTTTCTATCCTCGTGATTGTAGCCAATAGGGCGTATCAGCAAGAGCGAGAAGAGCGGTACTATTCAGACATTAAGAGGGTCCAACAGGAGCGCAAGTTGAATCAGAAGGATATCCAACTCCTATCCTGATCGGCTTTGGGAGAGGCTCATGCTTGGCAGGGGTGAAGAACCTCAACGCTCTTTTCTTGCCGGGCTGATGAGTGTCTTGTTGTTGGAGCTGATAATAGTGGGAATTATTGCCAGCTGTAATTCCAATTTACCATCTTTCACTCCTATTCCTACATATGAGCCCTCGCTTGTACCTATGACCATCTTATGCCCAGCAACGTCCGAGCAACGGGTTTCACCTACCTATATCTGGTTCATAGTAGATCGCTCCGAAAGCATGCCTCGTGAATGCTCCGAATCTTTAGATGCCCTATATTTGCTGCCGGGCTTTTTTATAGAAATAGGCAAATCCCTGCAAGCATATGACAATATTCCGCTCTATAGTGCCATACGGTTTATAGGCCCTAATGAAGAGATTTTAACCCCCACTTTGGTTTCTGATATCCGGATGCATGTTATCCCAACTATCGGCAACTCGCCAACCAATGAGTACGGGGAAGCCTTGGAGGAAGTACGAAAGGAGATGGTAATCAGAGAGCCCCGGCGAGTTATGCTCCTTCTTACTGATGGGAGCTTTTCCCTGGGTTATGCAGAGAAGGAGGCCAAGGAAATTTCAGAGGCCCTAAGGCAAATTCAAAATCTCGGAGGTGAGGCTTACGTTTTGCTCTGTTCGGAGAATAACAAGGAATTTTGGGAGGAACTGTCGGAAAAAGGCTTGCTGACTGCGCCGCCTTATCAATTTCCTGAGGGGGTAGTAGAGATAGGCACAAAGATTTTCCCGGAAGTTAGAGGTACAGGGTGGTTCACCAACCCTGATTTTCAAATTCCCTTTCCCAGAGAAGGTTTGAGCGCATCCGTCAGGCTGCTGACAATTACGGACAATGATAGGAGTTTTGAACTGTCAGCAGGGAGAATCCTGCAGCTTAATCCCATTGGCGATCTCGCAAGGGGCAAAATGCAAGTTTATGAGGCTGTCGGGAGGGATTTTCCTATAGATATCAACAATTGTCAGGCCCAGCCGCTTTCCGTCCGAAGAGCGGCTGGGGTTATAGCAGGTTTTTATGTAGTGCGCAGCGAAGGTTTATCTGCAGGCAGGGTTTTTACTGTGACCACTGAAGTTTCAGTGAACAACGGGCAGGCCAAAGTCTCGTTCTTGCCTTCCAGGGGACTATTGTCTTCCGATTGTTACACTTTTTCGCTTGAGTCAGACGAGATCGAGCCAGACGAGAACACTGTCCCAGATTGTGGACAGGGCTGCATTATGTGGAAGCCTGTTGACCAGGATAAGGGGCCGCGGAAGATACAAGCTCGGGTTTGGCTTTGGACCTCGGGTGATGATGCCCCTGTAGAGTGTAGAACGATTTCTTTGCCTGTAAAGTTTGCTCCTCTGCCTTTGCGGCACTCACGATATGAACCGATCTGCCCCATACCAGATGAGAGTATCGAAAGGATAAGGAAAATTACGTTCAGTTTTCAGTATACACCGCCCTCTTCTCGCCCTGCTATCTATCTTTGCTCTCCGCAAAGGCCGCCCGATAGGCTTCACGAATGCGATTTAAAGTGTGGAACTCCCTATCCGAGCGGGGATACAGTGGAATGTCCCGATCCCGAACCTCGGGGCGGGGAATACTGTGTAAAAGCGGAATTTATTGATGAGCCACCAACCAGTAGTCACCCTATTGTTGCCCGTGAGGAGAATAGGATCGGCGATGGTCGGTATGTATATGCATATACGATAAAACTTTACGAATGTTTGGAAAAATACTGCGGGTACAATAAAATATATTTTAAATGGACCGATTCAGACTCTACGGTAAATCAGAATATAGTTTACATAAGGCAAGATCAATGCTGGTGGTGGCAGTCTTCTGCACGATAGGAGGATCGCTGTGGATCTACCTATTCCTAAGACTCTACGCGGTTGGGTAATATCTGTCTCGGTTCTCATATTGATATTCATTGCCTACTACGGGTTTTTGTTTAATTATTTAGAAAGATTTTACCGTGGGTTTTTGTATACAAAAAAGATTTCAGAGCAGACTTCCGAGTATCCCTTAAACCTGACTTTACGAGTGGATGCTCCGGATTATATCGCTCCGTTTGGTCAACGATGGCTCTACTTTACAATCCGAAACGAATCCAATCGGCCCGCGTCAGATCTATGGATCGGGGTAGAGATTCAACCACAGGGGGAACAGACCCTTGAGGGTTGGTGTTTCCCATTTCTGTTTAGGGATTCCTTACTCTTGGAGAGGTCTCTCCATATAGAGCGGCTTCAACCTCATACTTCGGTCTCGGGACGCCTGCCCCTGTGGGGTTCCACATGCGTTTCTTCTTCCCTTCTAGTAACCGTTACCATAACAGATTCCGAAACCGCAGAGGTCAGGACACCGGTTACATTTCCGGTAAAAGTAAATGTGTACCGCTATTTGGCTCACTCTTTTATTGAACAAATACTTCTTCCCCCCTGGTCTAATGGACTCATTGTGGTCGCGGTTTTTGTAATTTGTACACAAAGGGAAAGGAGGTTCCAGACAGAGGAGTGGTATCTTCAAATCCTGAGGGCATTTCGGACTTCTTTGATACTCCTTTTGCTTCTGGGAGGAGCGGTGCTGATCCTTCCCTCCATACCTTGGTGGCGCCAGGACATAAAGGGAGCCCTGTTATCCGGGTTTTTCTTACTATTTTTGGGACTATATAGCTTGTGGGCATTAGAGGCAAATCTACCCCCAGGATTGTTATGGATAGAAAAAGTTGTAGAGAAAATGGCGTCTAAAATACTGACGTTTGGTGCCCTTCGCAAGATTGGGATAAAGCCCCGATCTTGCGGTTACATCCTCGTCTTGTTACTGATTTGGATAGCTGGCCTGACATTGTGCCGCCCGGCACTCCCATTGCTTCAGCCCCTCTCTTGGATGGCCTTTGCCGGGCTGGTGATAGAAGTAATTTTAGGAGCCACTTTACCGCTTGTCTACGCTCAAGGGAGGAACCATGAATCACCAAGAAATAGACACCGAGGTCAAGGTTGAATTAGATATAATCCAAAATATCTTCCAGCTAGGGAGGAGAAGTGAGGTTGTACCCGTAGGATGTGTTTTTGTCTTAAGTTATGGCTATGAGTTTGCTGATGCTGGCGGTTTGCCAGAAGTCTACCTTGCTGGCGAAGTAGTCACTCGTGATCCCTTGCGTAAGAGACAACCATGCTGGGCAATCCAGTTGGCCGAGTTCCCCGGTCGGGTAGATATTCGGGCCAGCCGGGTATTGGCGGGTATCTCCCGTAGCGAAGATGATCCAGCCTCTATGGCTATCTCCTTCTATGTGCGTTTGCATGACCCTATCCTGCTTCTCCGCCGCACAGGTGGAAAGTGGGAAAGGGGAAATCTCTCTGCCTTCAATCAGCAAGTCAACAAAGATGTAACAGAATGGCTGCAGGCGCTTCTGGAAAGAGACCTGCAAATCTGGTCCGGCGATGAGCAGGAGGTATTGACGAGAATCTTCTCCGAGTTAGACCAGTATCTGCGCAGGATCGGATTGCGGGTAGATACCACTGAGGGTGGTCATGTTGCTTCCGCTGTGATTTTTGTCCGGCATTATCCCCCTGCTCTCTATGACCTGGCCTTCCAGTTCGCCAAGGCTGAGCGGCTGTTGCGGCGCGGGACGGATGTTTCACAGGAAACCGGATTGTCGGAGGAGGAAATTCGTTTCATAACCAGCAGTGAAGAACGGGCAGGTGTGGCCTTCTTCCAGGTGCTGAGGAGAATTTCCCCAGAAGTACGGGAGCGGGTGGTCCAATGGATGGAACGCTTTGGGATGCCCGATGCCGCTTTCTTTCTTAAAGCTCTATACAAATACCCTGATCGAGAAATCAAATTGAGCGAGCAGGTCCTCCTTGCCGCCATCCGAAACCCATGGCTGACACGGGGAGAGTGGATAAAGGAGATGTCCGAGTCTCCAGCAACGCGCTTCCAGCAGATTGAACGCAGGGTAAAGAGCCTTCTGGTAGGGAGTTGAGATGGCCGTGCGGATTCTTGTCATCTGCGGTAGCAGTGGTGCGGGCCTTCTGGGCCAGCGGGATACGCTTGGAGTTCAGGCCGAGTTGCAAATTGATGTAAGTTGGGAGATTCGGCCCTTTTTAAGACAAGCCCAGGGCTATTCTTCCCAATACATAGAACTGGACCGCAATGTGGGGAACACTGGCCTTCTCCTTCAGGAGGCTCGCAATTGGCTTGGAGGGAAATCCTATCAGGATTTAAAGTCCTCGGTTTATCTCCGAAGGGAAATTTGTTCTGAGGCAGACGCTCGCCATCTCCAATTTCTGCTGGACTATGCACCGGCCACGGTCTCTCTGGAGCGAGGGAAAACCCTGCCCGCTATAATGGGGCTTGCCATTCGCCATCCTCATAACCGGGGCGCTCTGGAGCAGGCCCTGGAGAAAATGACCGCCCCCCTGGGATTGGGGCCAGAAAACCCGGTGGAAGCCTGGATCGTTTCCTCCACGGTCGGGGGTGTCGGCGCGGGTGTTCATCGCTTCGTGGGCGCTTTTCTCGCTGATTTCATCCGGCAAAGGTACGTTGGCACCCCCGTGTTGTTGAATTTTATCCAGATCGGCCCCCTGGCCTACCGCTCTGTGAACCCCCGGCAAACTGCCCTTAACGCTTTCTTCGGAGTGGCGGCCGATGCCGCCTTTGCGTTGAAACTTCCCCAAGATTTTCCTGGAACCACAACCCAGTGGTTTTATGTGGACTTCCCTGACGCAGGGACCGGAGAGCACAGTTTCTCGCTGCGGGAGCGGATGGTAGAAATAGCGACGAAAGTGATCGTTTGGAATAGCCTGAGGGAGAGTCTGCAAGGGCTTCTGGCTTATAACCAGGGTATCCCTATGGTCGTAGCCCGGATAGGATTCTGGGAAGGAGGCCTCGCTGAGCAGCGAAAGTACTACGAGGCGTTGCGGGGATTGCGGGGACGGCTGCGGGAATTAGTAGAGCCAGATTATGAGCAAAAATTCATAAAGGATAGTTTGCGGAAGCCTCAACTGGTTGCCGAGAGGTTGGTAGAGTGGATAGAACGCGCAGGGGACGAAGAGGTGATTCTTCAATACCTGGAATCCGGATGGCGGTTCCCTCGTTTTCCGGCACGACGGTATCCCAAAAGCCTAGAAGAAGTCCAGGCGTTCGCGGAAGAGTGGAAAGAAGTCGTGCAAACCCTTGTGGGTGGGAGATGGGAAGATTTATATGCAGAATGGGCTTTTGAAGGAGTGGCAGGGCAAGAGTTCCTGCGTGTGGCAGAGCCCGGGGATGCCACCTTTGGCAGCGAAATATGGTTTCAGCAGGTAGAGGAAGCCCAGAGGGCAATAGCTTGGACACGATACCTGCTGGGATGCGATTTGAGGACGGGAAAGCCTCTTGAAGGAAGAAAAGAAAATTATCTTGAGGAATTGGTGACAACGGCCCGAAGGCTCTCGTCCTTGCTAAATGGGTTGGGGCTTTTTCTGCAGCGCAGGAGAAGGGTTCAAGAAGCGAAAGAATGGCTGGGAAAGTTTGTGCAAGCGGTGGCCGCAGTGGATACTTTGTTGAAGTTGGAAGCCAGGGCTCGGCACTTTCTGGGGAAAGAACTCAAGCCTGCTCTCCGGGTTCTGGAGGTCACCGAGGCGGAATTTCAGAAACTGTGGTTGCAGTGGGCGCAGCCAGATTATGCGAAATTGATCACAGAAAAAGAGCCTTCGTTCTCTTTCTTTCCCTCCTGCTCCACAAGGTTGGCTCTGCTACAAAATGCGGAGAACCTGGAGACCCATCTCCGAGAGGGGTGGCGTCTGCGTACTTATTGGGCTTTCCCGCTCTCTCTTGCCCAAGTGCGAGAACGCGTTGCAGCGTGGAAAGAGGACCTGAGCCAATTGTTAGAGGAGGAATGGTTTTCTGGTGGGGAGTTTGTGGTTCAGCGAACGGTTATACAGGAGGGAAAGCGAGAGGAAATTACTCAATCGCTGGAAAAGTGGCTGGATGAGGAGGATGATTGGCAGCGAGTGGAGAGTGCCCACTTTGTACGGGCCTGGGCCTGGCATCTTTTGGGGTGCGACCTCCGCGAAGGACAACCGCTCCAGCAACCAGGGACGCTTCTGGGGCAGTTACATCGTCAGGCTAAGAAGTTATGCCGGTGGCAGTGGCTAGCCCGCATCCCGATTCTCTGGTGGTTGAAGCGGGTCAGCCGATGGATGAGCCCGACCATTGGCGAGTTCTTTAAAACTCTGGTCCAAGTAGAATATCTCCTGGAGGCCGAAGAAGCGGCCACGAATGTTCTGGAGCAGGCACTTCATGGAGAGCCTATCGTTACTGTCCGGGAGTTATCCAATGTCGTTGGACGGTCTGGCCGCTTGACCTGGCTTCAGGTATTGACCGAAGAGCTTTGTCGGGCCGATGTAGTGGCCTTTAGAAAAGCAGTGCTTCGCGGCGTCAACGGGCTTGAGGAGCGGGGGCTACGCCAGGTTCTGGGTCTGAGCAGGAGGGCTTCTGTGGAAGACATCCACCACGAGCTCTCTTCACGAATGGGTCAAATAAAGGTCAACGGCGAAGTGGTTGAGGCTCCCTGGTGGGCTGGTATGCTGTTGCAAGCCAGCGCGTCGTTTGAGTGTCGCTTGCTACCCTTACTCCCCTTCAATTTACAGGAGCAATTGCAAACAGTAGCCAGGGAAGGATCGTCCTCGTTGGAATACCTGTTTGGGTTTCCCGAACTTATGCCGGTCGCCGTTGAGATCGCCTCATTGGCCCAGGAACTCGGCGACACGCTCACAGCACCAGCAACGCTTCTCAGGCCCTTCGTTCCTCTGGTGAAAGGGGTGTTATCTGACTGGGATTACGTCTCGGCGTCTAACGTGCCTGTCCGGCAACTGGAGGTTGCTTCCGCTGGTGTCTGCGGGGAGCCTCTGTATGAATTGGCCCTGAGGGCAGCGGGACTAGAGGATGAGGAGACGAGAAAGATTGGGCAGTATTACACCTATTATCGTAGATAACACCAGACCTGGCTCAACGTCTGGAGGAGCAAGAATGAAAAGGGCGATTTTTAGCACATTTTTGGTCACATTGATGCTGTTGGTCGGCTGCACTGGCAAAAGCAAAAGTTACGGAGAAGTTAAGGGAAGAGATTTGGCTTACCCCATTTGATATTTGGCAAGTCAAGATAATTTGGGTACTTAACCAGTCAGAAAGGAACTCCGTTTTTGCTGAGGTTAACCCATCTATTGAACAGCGATGCCAAAGTGCTAATGAGTGGGGAGCGCGTTGCTGGCTGAGGCAGCAAGAGACCTTAGAGGGAGGCGTAGTAACGGTGATCACGGTTGTCGGAAGGGGGCTTGAAGAGCTTAACCTTGCAGCTTTTGACGGCAAGGCCCTTCTGACAAGGGATGAGAAAGGACATATTTTACTGAAAGCGTCGCCGCCAGTAAGGCAATTGCGATACTATAGTCTGACCATCCATTCTGGCCCGATTGTTGAGAGCAACGCGGGCCAACGAACTTCATTCACTGCGATTTGGGAAAATCCTGATGTTGTCTGGATCAAAATGTGGAACCTGAACTTGCTGTGGCTGATACTTATCGCTTTCACGTCATATCCGATTTTCGCCTTTGGGGGAACCGCTGTCCTGATAGCCCTCATTGTTCTGGTGATCATCTTGCGAAGGCGGGGTTGAGAATGGGGCGGGGATGGTGCATAGGGGCACATTTCTCTGGCCTGCTCATTGGTACTTCTGTGCTCTCCCCGGCCCCTTTCCGCAAACGGGT
Organism: Anaerolineae bacterium; assembly: GCA_034432695.1. Classification (GTDB taxonomy): domain Bacteria; phylum Chloroflexota; class Anaerolineae; order B4-G1; family DUEL01; genus SpSt-77. Next base: position 9,597 of record DAOUBO010000087.1, read on the forward strand.
GCTTCACACTCCGCACCGTGGACTCTATCGCCGCCCGCAGGTTTTGCCCGGCACCCTGGTATCGGCGAGCCTGAAGCCAGCACACCGCTCGCTGCACCTCCTCGGCCGTAAAGCGCAAGACGCGCTCACCCGACTGTTTCCGCTGAACCATCGAGCAACGGGTGCGCCCGGCGCAAAGGGCACAGTTAGTGGTCAGTCAACCGCAATTTTGTGGGGCTACATGCCCTGCATGTGGGCAGTTCGGACCCCCAAATATAAACTTGGCGGGCCACTAGTGGTCAGTCAACCGCAATTTTGTGGGTCTACATGCCCTATATGTGGGCAGTTCTGACCCCCAAATATAAACTTGACGAGCCACTAGAGCATCCGACCTTTCTTTCCGCGAGATCGCCGGAGGAAAGATGGCGAAGTGGGTGCGTCCAATTGTTACGGTAGTGGTTATATGCACGCTGATCGCCTGCAGTCAGTATACGCCGAGGCCTACTATGTCTGTCCCCTCGCTCGCTCCTTCTCCTCCGCCTCCTTTTCCTTCTCCACCGCCTTATTTGACGCGCAATCTTCTCGCCACGTATGATGCTCAAGGGCAACTTCTCTACGTGACCGACGCGGCCGGTAATCCGGTTACTGATCCCTACCTTCGGGATCGGCTGCCTGCATCCCTGGCTCGCTCTTATAAAAGAATCCCTCTTGCCCAAGTAGCGGAGGCTATAGCGGAACTCACCGTAATAGAGGGGGCGCTTTACGATTCCGAAACCGATCAAGTTATCCTCTTTGGCCGCAAGGAGGACAGCCAAGTTCCGCTGAATCCTGAGGACTTGGTAGTGGCCCTGAAGAGCATCTACATCAGGGATGACCCGTGGGTGAGCATTGATCCTGGTCCCCACTCGGGAGAAATGTTTGTCTCCTATAGCGAGGGGATTGTCAATACCCACTTTGGCCAGGTCCTGTTTGAGGCCGATCGCACCTTGAAGAACCTTGTCTTAGGGCAGGACAACATCACTCATCAACCTGTCACTGTAGGTGTGCCTGGGTATCAGAACTTAATTCAGTTGAAACTGGCGCTGGGGCAATTCAGTGAAGGGGAAAGCAAGCATCGCTTCTGGATAGAAGTCAACAGGATGCGCGTGGCATTGGGCGAGAGCAAGTGGGCGATCGCTTTTCGGGAAAGTGCACTGGTTGTGCGTACGGAATATCTGGGAGCTGATTATCTCCCATTAAAAAATTCCCCATCCGACCCAGCGGCCGAGGCATTTGCGACCCACCTGAGTCAATACTATGACCAGTATGCGAACGAGATACCCGTCTTCAGAGAAGTTGCCAACCTGGCCAAACTGGTCAGCCTGGCGAAATGGATAGAGTATGCGGAGATACCCGTAGACCTTGCTTCGTTGGAAAGCGAAGTACAATCCGTAGAAACGCCTCAAACCACGCCAGCCATTACTGTCATTGGAGATAAAAGGGAAGGCAGTTTCACACACACTGTCAGCCTGTATGGTGGAGTAAGCCTGCGTTTTGAAAATGAGTACGTTCCACCTTCTGAGCAGGATAAGTCTTTATGGCACGAGGTGTTGACCGCTCGGCCATCTCAGACTACACTGGAATGGAGCTTTGAGACATCCGGCCAGCGGTATCGCGCGGTAGTTGTTCCGCTAAATCGTTCGCTCGTGGCAGGCGGATATCAGAATCTTGTAGAGGATCTGGTACTTCCTGGTCCTGTGCCAATCCGGCTTCTCCGACGGTATGATTCTGTAAACCTTGAGCCCGGTCCCCTGGGGATGGGCTGGACTATTGGCATATCTCGCTTGCGTTTTCCTCTGCCCAAGCAGAAATACGAAATTGCAGAGTTGTACTCTGAGATCATTCTGGACGATCTCGTTTCTGGGTCTCATATACGTTACCGTCTTGTGGGGAAATATTCCGATGGGCGCATTGTATATCAGGCGATCGGGGTAGAAAATGCGCCAGATTTAGTGTTAGAGGCCGATAGGACCTACACAGCGGTGCAGCTTGGCGAATTGCCCCTGCGATTTAACGAAGCAGGACTTTTAATCAATCAAGGGGATTGGAGCGCAGGAGGTGCCCAATATGAATACACTGCGGGACGACTTGTTGCAATCAAACGGGCTGATGGAGCCCAGATAGAATTACGGTATGACCAATACGGAAGACTTGAAGAGGCAAGAGCCTCAACAGGAGAGGCTCGGCATTACTGGTACAATAGCCGTGGCGATTTGATCAATATCACAGACGAACGAGGGCAATCGTTAGCCCAGTTTGAGTATGATGAGCAACATCGTTTGTGGCGGGAGAAAACTGGACAAGGGAACATAAAGCGCTGGAATATTTACGACGATACGGGTCGCCTGGCAGCATGGGGAGATCAGTATGGTGAGTATGTGACCACATTTGAGCATGGACAAAGCACAGTTTTCTATGAATCAAATGAAGGCCCCGTGAATGCGAGTTATGATGACGATCGGGCTGCCTATGAGATGATCCGGAAAGAGAATCAGGATTTGGCCCTATTGTATGTTGCCTATCAGAATGAGCGGGGGCATCTGTTACTGGATGGGCAGTATATTCAAGTGAGCGGGTCAACGTTGAGTGACCCATCGGCGCTACGGGAGGCAATATCTCGCGCTGGGGTAAGTGTACCGAATAAACCTATATTGGTGATGGGAAAAGGCAGTCGGATGCAGATTGATTTTCAGGAAGTCTTCCCGCATAACCTGCTGCTTTACACGGAAAGCCTGAGCCCGCCGATGATCACCTCCAACTGGGAGGCTCTCAAATCTGCTACTCGCCCTACTCCCACCAACACAGCGGTCCACTTGGCCCTACCCAGGAATCGCCAGGAACTGATGAATATTGGATTGCCAGGGTGGAAATGGAAGTATTGGCGGTCTATCTTTCCGGAATTGGCGGGACATGTCAGAGAAACGGGGTTCCCTTTAATACCAGCTTCTCGGGCTGATATAGAAAGCAGCATGAGCGCTCAATTCACCGTAATCATAGTGGTCGCGCATGGTGACGGGTCAACGATATATATGCCAGACAAAAGGCACTGGTCACCTGGGGAAGGGGAGAAGTTAACGAATAGACCGATTGTGATCCTTATCAGCTGCCGATCTGCCAGAGTAACCGGGGGACGTTCAATCGCAAAGCAGCTGCTGGACAGGAATGTCCGGGCAGTGGGTGCAGCATATGATCAAGTATCAGGGGAGGAAGCAGAGATACTATTAAAGCATCTGTTGGAACTTTCCCGAAAGGCTGGTGAAGGAGAAACCTTCCTGAACATCCTTAAGAAAGCGATTGAGGAGAGTGGAATAAAATTTTTCCGGCTTATAATTGGGAAGAACAATATATATCTCTTGACCTTCATCTAACGGAGGGAAAAGATAGCATGGATTGCCTGGAGATTGTATACACAATCGCAGATTATTTCTCTCTGAACATCTTGCCCGAAACCCCCTTATTGGGCAGGGAAGAACAACCCAAAGCGGTGAGGCGAAAACGGAACAGGCAGCGGTTTGGGTTGACCCTGGTAATGTATATAGGCGTCTTTTTAGGAGTGATCGGGGAGCATATTGTCAGTTTGTTCAGTACGGGCAAACCTCTGAAATGGGCTTCGTTTAATGCGCATTTCCTGATCGCTCTGGTTATTACCACGGTGATTTTCCCTCAGGTGTTCACCCGGATTTTTGCCGAAGGGCAGCGAAAGAAAAGGATGACAGCAACCGATCGCTTCTTGCAATTTTGCGTGGCATTTCAAAATGGTTACTTCTGGCCATCGTTAATCCGGGCCATCAGCCAGATGATGCGGTAACCTTTACCCCGCATGAAGAAACCTGTAGCCTCAACCCGAGGCGAGTTCACACATTGCATTTTTAAGACCACCTGCAGGCACCGGAAATCTCCTTGATGAGCCTTCTTCACCTAATGTCCCTTGACTGCTGTCTCAATTGGCATTATAATTTGGGAGCCGCATCTTGGCGAGGAGGTTCCCAATGGGCCGCAAGAAGCAGATAGACACCAGCATGTACTTTTGCCCCAATAACGACTGCCCCAATTATGGCAAGGTGGGGCCTGACAACCAGATTGTGGCTGCCGGCCGTTATGGCAAAGCCAACACCCAACTTTTGAG
>DAOUBO010000088.1:0-4159 GCA_034432695.1 Anaerolineae bacterium
GGGGGTAGGCCGGATAGGGGAACGATACGCGACCCGCGATCCGCGATGCGCGATACGCGATTTGCGATAAGCGATACGCGATTTGCGATAAGCGCTACCGCCCTTCACGCGCCGAATTTGGTCAGGCGGCCGGCGTGGGCCAGCGCCAGGGGCATCAGGTCCACGTGGCGGATGTGCCCCAGCCCCCCGCGCATACAGGCCCGCTCGCCGAACTGGGTCACGTCGTCCGGGCAGATGTAGCGGGACCAGAGGAGGACGGGGAGTTCGTGCCAGGAGTGGGCCTTCCAGAGGGCCGGGGTGGCGTGGTCGCCGGTGATGATGACCACGTCCGGCTCCAGCGCCAGGATGTCCGGGAGCACCCGGTCCACATGCTCAATGACCTCCACCTTGCGCCCGAAGTCGCCGTCCTCCCCGGCGCTGTCGGTCTTCTTCACGTGGAAGAAGAAGAAATCGTACTCGGCCCAGTGGGCTTTCAGCGTCTCCACCTCGTCTTCTATGGTCTCGCCGGTGGGGAGGACGTCCATCCCGGCCAGTTTGGCCACGCCCCGGTACATCGGGTAGGTGGCGATGGCGGCGCAGCGCATGCGGTAGAGGTCGGGCATCTTCGGCAAGCCAGGGTCTTTGGCCATCCCGCGCAGGTTGCAGCCGTTGGCGGGGTACTCGTCCGCCAGGAGTTTGCGGGCCTCGGCCAGCCACTGGTTGAGGAGTTCCGCCGTTCGGGCCGCCTCGGGGCGGGTGGGGTAGACGGGAAGCGGCGGCTTGCCCACCTGCTGCGGGTCGGTCTCCGTGAGGCCGTCCTCCAGGCCCTCACCGCGCAGGACCAGGACGAAGCGGTACTCCTTGACCGGCTCCACGAAGACCTCCACGCCGGGGAGATGGACCGCGCGGAGTTTGGCGCAGAGGCGCGCGCCCACCTCGGTGGGGATGCGCCCGGCGCGCCGGTCGGTGATGACGCCGGTCTCGGGGTCCAGGGTACAGAAGTTGCCGCGCGCGGCGATGTCCTGGGGCTGAAGGTCAAAGCCGATGCCCAGCGCCTCCAGGACGCCCCGGCCGATCTCGTAGCGGAAGGGGTCGTAGCCGAAGAGGGCGAGGTGCGCGGGGCCGCTGCCGGGGGCGATGCCCGGCGCGATGGGGGTGCTCATCCCGCAGATGGAGCGGGCCGCCAGCGCGTCCAGGTTAGGCGTATGGGCGGCCTCCAGTTCCGTCGGCCCGCCGGGGGTCATCGGCAGGCCGCCCAGGCCGTCCATGACCAGCAGCAGAATCTTGGTGTTGTTCTCTACCACCAGTTCCCGAAGCCGTTCCAGAGCCTCCATAGCCGATCTCTCCCGGTCTGACTTTCGTCGCAGACTGCGCTACAAAATTCCCCGCACCAGCAGCCCGATCACCCCTCCGAGGGTAATGCCTACCAGGATGTCCAGCAGGTAGTGGACCTGGAGGGCTACCCGGGAGAGGGAAACGAGGGCGGCCCAGAAGGCCATCAGGACGCTTCCCCAGCCGGGCAGGATGGGGCTGAGGGCCATCGTGATGCAGGCGACGCGTGTGGCGTGTCCCGACGGCAGGGCATGTCGGTCCAGCGAGAAATAGAGGCCGGCCGGGGGCCCCGGCGGACGAGTCCGGCGGAAGGTCCACTTCAGGGCGGTGGAGGCGATACCCCCCGCCGTCATAGCGGCGAGGACCCGGGTTCCCAACTCCTTCCAGAACTCGCTGCCTCCGAGGTAGAGCGCAGCGAAGGCGCCAGCCAGCCAGACCGCTGCGTCTCCCGTATGGGCCAGAACTATCGCCAGCCACCGCAACAGGCGGGCCCGAATCTCCAGCCGTCGGGAAAGGTGGGCATCCAGATGAAAGAGACGGTCCCAGAACGTTGGCTCTCGCATCCTATCCATATCCACCGCCCTCCAGAACGCTCTGCACAATCTCCAGTTGAAACGGTTTGTCCACGTCCATTCCCACCTCGGGATCCGGGGAAACGACGGCCCGGCCCCGAATCTGCAGCGCCCGGCCAGCCCGTCGCTCCGCCTCCGCCAGGGACATCCGCCCCAGGAGCAGTTTCAGGACGGCCCAGGGGCCGCCGATGAGCCGGGCCTGGTTGAGCGCGCTCTTGCGAGCGTTGGTGACCCGCCGCCAGAGTTCCGGGTCGGCCATCCGGGCTCCCGCCCGGACCAGGAACAGGTCGCCCCCGGCAAACTCTCCCTCTGCCAGGCGGACGTAGGAGCGGCGGGAGGTAGGGAACCGCCCCTCCATCACGGACCGCTCCACGATGCTGTAATAGATGTCGTGGTCGGTCTGGAGGCATTCCTCCACGAACCGGTCCACAATTTGTGCGGTCAGCAGCGGGATGTCCGCACTGCTGACCAGCACCCCGGTCAGGTCGGGGAAGGTCCGGAGGGCATAGGCGATGCCGGCCTCGGCGTTCTGAATCAGGTCGCCATGGGGGGGCAGGTAGGTGACCGGGACGGAGAGGGCTGGGCGCGCCTCCGGCGGCAGCCCCACCACGATGACGGCGCAGACATAGCGGGAGCCTGCCAGGGCATCCACGACGTAGGCCAGCATCGGCCGTCCGGCGATGGGCAGAAGTCCTTTCGGTTGCCCCTGGGTGTGGGGAGCCAGGGGGTCCTTCTCCCTTGCCGAACTCCCTGCCAGAACCACGCCGGCCAGTTTGGGCGTTCTCTCCATGGCTACTCCGTCAGTCGCTGGACCTGGGGCTCTATGCCCAGGCCGGCCATCATCTCCTCCAGTTCCTGCCGGGTCAGCGGTCGCCCCTTGCCCGCGAGGGCCACCAGCACGGCCTCCATCACGTTGGTCCCGAACGACCGGCCCTCAATCCGGGGGGTGGACGTCACCAGATACCGGACGCCCCGTTCCCGGAAGGCTGCGACGTCCGCCTCCGTCGTCGTGTTGGTCACGATGACCTTGCCGTCCATCCGCTCGGGCATGTGCCGTCGGATGAAGAGGCAATCCCCGGCGATGACCGTTGCCCAGCGGTACCACTGAGGGAATTTGGGGACGATCTCCTCCTGCTTCTTTCCCGTCGGGTAGAGCCACTCCAGGGGCAACTGGAGGAGGACTGGAAGCAGGATCCGGGCCAGCAGCCGCAACGTCCGCATCGTCCGGACCGGGATGGGGATCCCCAGGGCGAACCCCAGGTCTCCCGCGATCATCTCGTACCCGGCCTCGGTGAAGGAGAGGGCCAGGTCATACCGATCCACCGCGGAGGGGATGAGGACCCGCTTGGGCCGAATCTCCGGGCCAATGGTCCGCTCCACGAACTGGGCGATGCGGCCCTCCACGATTTGCCGCACCCCTGCGCCGTCCACGACGGGGGTCCGGGAGACTCCAGCGACGAGGGCCTGCGCGCTCCGCACCGGGTAGAACCGCCCGGCGACGGTGAAGCCCAGGTCGGTTCCCCCGACGCCGAAGGCGTCCACTTTGCCGTCCAGTTCCCGGTAGAGTTGGGCCGCCCGACGGGCATCCCCATCGGTCCCGATGCGCTCTATCAGGACCGTCTCGCCTCGCAGGGTCACGGTGACCCGCTTATCCCGGGTGGAACTCCCAAGGCTGATGCTGACGACGTGTTTCATCATTGGAGAATTGTACTACAGTCGCTGTTTTTTGCCAGCGGCGACGGGGCGCTTGAGCGGCCGTTTTACCAGCACGCCGCTGCGTTTCATGCCCGACGACAACGGAAGCGTTCGCCCATCTATCGCTGCCGGACGATCTGGAACCGGTCAAAATCGCGGGCGACGACCGTTTCGGGGAAGACAGCCTGGGCTTCCTCCAGGACCTCCCAGTCGTGATACCGGCGGGAGATATGGGTCAACACCAGCCGCCGAACGTTGGCCTCGCGGGCCAGGAGCGCCGCCTGGCGCGCGGTCAGGTGGCCGAACTGGCGGGCCATCTCCACCTCCCGCTCCAGGTAGGTGGCCTCTATGACCAGCAGGTCGGCCTCCTGGACGTGCTCTGCCAGGCCGTTGGTCCGGGCCGCGTCGCCCACGTGGGCCAGGCAGGCCCCCGGCCGGGGCGGGCCCAGCACCTGGTCGGGATGGATCACCCGGCCGTCGGGAAGGGTCACCGACTCACCGGCGACCAGCCGCCGCCGCTCCGGACCGGCGGGGACCCCCCGCGCCTCTGCCTTCTCTACCCGGAAGGGACGCCCGGGGCT